>JAYUBA010000322.1:0-7385 GCA_043741075.1 Frigoriglobus sp. | reverse complement strand
TGGCGAGTCTTCGAGCCGGGTGAGGGGTGAGCGACGAAGCGGATCAAGCGAAGCGGCCTTGATGTGCCCGACTTACCCCTCACCCGTCGGCGAAGCGCCGCCACCCTCTCCCGCAAGGGGAGAGGGCCGGAACAGAACACGCCTCGCCCAGAACGCCATTCACCCCACGCGGCCCCGCATGATCTCGCGCTTCTTCATCGACCGGCCGATCTTCGCGAACGTCCTCGCCATCATCACCGTCCTGTTCGGCGGGGTGGCCCTGTTCCGCCTGCCCGTCGAGCGGTACCCGCCGATCACCCCGCCCACCGTGCAGGTGAGCGCCAACTACCCCGGCGCGAACGCCAAGGTGGTCACCGATACCGTCGCCGCGCCGATCGAGCAGCAGATCAACGGCGTGGAGAACATGATGTACATGTCCTCCACTAGCTCCGCCGACGGTTCGTACGGCCTCACGATCACGTTCGAGATCGGCACCAACCTGGACGACGCGCAGGTACTCGTTCAGAACCGGTTGAGCGTGGCCGAACCGCAACTCCCGGAAGAAGTGCGCCGCCAGGGCGTGACGGTCCGCAAGCAGTCGTCGAGCATCATCCTCGCGATCTCGATGACGGCCCCGCCGCCGAAGGACAAGTACGACCTGACGCTCGACCCGGCGGCGCTGGCCGGCACCGGGGCGACCGCGGAACAGGTGCTACAGGCGGTGGCCGCGAGCGGGGCGGTGCCCGCGCCGCACCCGAACGGGAAGCCGCTGTGCTACCGGCTGACCGCGCCGGGCGACTTCGCGAACGACGGCCCGGCCGGCGCGGACAAACTCCGCCGCGTCGCGCTCGCGCCCGCCGGCCGCCCCGCGGTCCCGCTCTCCGATGTCGCACGCGTGGACACCCTGCCCGGCGCTTATGACGGGCTGTTCCTGGCGAACTACGCGACCCTGAAGTTGCGCGACGAGTTGAGCCGCGTGCCCGGCGTCGGCGACGTGCTGGTCCGCGGCGTCGGCGCGTACTCGATGCGCGTCTGGCTCGACCCGGACAAACTGGCCGCGCGGAAGCTGACCACCGAGGACGTGCTGTCGGCGCTGCGCCGGCAGAACGTGCAGGTGGCCGCCGGGCAAGTGGGGCAGCCGCCCAACCCGTCCGGCCAGCGGTTCCAGTACACCGTCACCACCCTGGGCCGGCTGAGCGACCCGGAGGAGTTCCGCAAGGTCATCATCAAGTCCGGCGCCGCCGGGCAGATGGTCTACCTGCGGGACGTGGCCGAAGTGGAGTTGGGCGGGCAGTCGTACGACTCGTTCGCGTCCCGCAGCGCGTTCTCGTCCGCCAACATCCTCATCTACCAGTTGCCCGGCTCCAACGCGCTGGAGGTCGCCAAGGGCGTGCGCGCCGCGATGGAGAAGATCGAGCCGTCGCTCCCGCCGGGGATGAAGTACAGCATCCCGTTCGACACCACCAAGTTCGTGAACGCGGCCATCAACGAAGTGTACATGACGCTGTTCGAGGCCGGCGCGCTGGTGCTGATCGTCATCCTCGTGTTCCTCCAGAGCTGGCGGGCGCTGTTCGTGCCGGCGACCACGGTGCCCATCACCATCATCGGCGCGTTCGCGTTCATGCCGTTCCTGGGCTTCTCGATCAACCTACTGACCTTGTTCGGGCTGATCCTCGCGATTGGAATTGTGGTCGATGACGCGATCGTGATCGTGGAGAACGCGTCGCACCACATCGAGAACGGCTACGCCCCGCGGGAGGCCACCATCCGCGCGATGAGCGAAGTCACCGGGCCGATCATCTCCATCACGCTCGTGCTGATGGCGGTATTCCTCCCGACCGCGTTCCTCGGCGGCATCAGCGGGCAGATGTACAAGCAGTTCGCGCTCACCATCGCCGCGACCGCGGTCATCAGCGCGATCAACGCCCTCACGCTGAAGCCGGCGCAGTGCGCCGTGTGGCTGCGGCCGGTGGCGAAGAAGGGGTGGTTCTCCCGCGCGTTCGACGCGGTGTACAAGCCGGTCGAGAACGTGTACGCGTGGCTCGTGCGCCACATGCTCCGGGCGTGGCCGGTCGTGCTGGTCGTGTTCCTCGCGGTCGCGGCCGGCACCGGGTGGTGGTATCAGAAGACGCCCCAGGGGTTCCTGCCGGAAGAGGACCAGGGGTACGTCATCATCGCGGTGCAGTTGCCGGACGCGGCGTCGATCGACCGCACCCGCGAGGTGACGGACAAGATGAACACCATCCTCCGCGACACGCCGGGCGTCGAGAACTGGTTCGTGCTGGGCGGGTTCTCGCTCCTCGACGGCACCGCCGCGCCGAACTCGGCGACCGCGTTCGCGGCGTGGAAGGACTGGAAGTACCGCTCCGACCCGAGCCTGTCGCAGGAGGCGCTGGTCGCCCGACTGAGGAAGGAGTTCGGCGGGTTCCGCGAGGCGCAGATCCGGGTACTCGTCCCACCGGCGATCCAGGGGCTGGGGTTCGTCGGCGGGTTCCAGATGCAGGTGCAGGATCGCGAGGGGGTGGGGCTGGACGTCCTTCAAGATCGGGCGCAGGCGGTCGTGATCGCCGGCGGGCAACAGCCGGAGGTGGACCCGAGCGCCACCATCAACACCTTCCGCGGCGGGGTGCCGCAGATTTACCTCGACATCGACCGCGAGAAGGCCGAGAAGATGGGCGTGAAGCTGGACGACGTGTTCAGCACGCTCCAGGCGAACCTCGGCTCGGTGTACGTGAACGACTTCAACAAGTTCGGCCGCGTGTACCAGGTGCGGGTTCAGGCCGACGGCCGGTTTCGGGGCGACACGGAGACGATCAAGCGGTTGGAGGTGCCCGGCCGCGCCGACAGCCTCAACCCGGACGGCTCGGCGCGCACTGGTGCCCGCCCGCGCGTGCCGCTGGGCGCGATTCTCTCCACCGAGATCGTCCTGGGGCCGCAGTCGATCATCCGGTACAACCTGTACCCGACCGCGCAGATCCCGGGCCGGGCGAAGCCGGGCGTGAGTTCCAAGGAGGCGATCAACGCGATGGAGGAGGTCGCGGCGCGGGAACTGCCCCCGACGATGGGGTTCGAGTGGACCGCCCTCTCGTACCAGGAGAAGCGCGCGAGCGGGTCGGCGTTCAGCCTCTTCAAGCAGCCGATCGCCGAATCGTTCCTGGTGTTCGGGCTGGCGGTGCTGTTGGTGTACCTGGTACTCGCGGCGCTGTACGAGAGCTGGCTGCTGCCGTTCGCGGTGATCCTCGTCGTGCCGCTGGGCCTGCTGGGCGTGGTCGCGGCGGTGAACCTGCGCATCTGGCTCCACGAAATGTACCCGTGGATCAGCGGGATGGACAACAACATCTACACGCAGATCGGGGTGGTGCTCATCATCGCGCTGGCGTCGAAGAACGCGATCTTGATCGTCGAGTTCGCGCGCGAGCTGCGGCTCGCCGGGCGCTCGATCCGGGAGGCCGCGATGGAGGCGGCGCGGATGCGATTCCGGCCGATCATCATGACCAGTTTCGCGTTCATCCTGGGCGTGCTGCCGCTGGTGTTCGCGACCGGCGCCGGGGCCGCGAGCCGGCAGTCGCTCGGCACCGCGGTGTGCGGCGGGATGATTACCGCGACCGTGCTGGCGGTGTTCTTCGTGCCGGTGTTCTACGTCGCGATCCAGGGGCTGATCGAGTTGAAGAACGGCCCGCCGAAGCCCCCGGCTGGCAATACCAGCATTGAGTAGCAACGTAGGGGTCGGGGCCGCTTGCGGCTTCGCGGGCGAAGCCGCGAGCGGCGATACGTTAGCGCTTCACCGAGACGCGCCGCATCAACTGCTGGAACTGGAGCAGCGTCTCGTCCGGGTGGGCCTTGGCCTCGGCCTCGCACCCCTTGCAGCACAGGAACACCGGCTGCCCCTTCACGTTCACCTTGAGGATCGGCCCCATCGTCCCCAGCGGGCTGTCCTGGTCGATCGCGCAGTACACCTGCGCCTCCGCCAGCTTGCGGTCCTCCGGCGTCAGCTTGTCCAGCATCGCGCGCATCTTCACCTGGTCGGCGGCCGTGACCGGCGGGAGGGGCGCGCCCACCGGCCCGCCGTGGCCCGCGACGCCCGCCGTCTGGAACCCGCCGATGGTCAACTGCCGGTCCAGCTCCAGCTTGAACTCGAAGTTGACCGCCGTCGCCTTCTCGCCGTGCGCGTTCGGCTCCACGACCAAGTCCCAGCGGAGCAGGTTGCTCGGCCGCTGCTCGCGCTGGTACAGCGCGTCCTTGCTCAGCTCCGGCGTCGTCTTGATGAGGGCCACGCCGACGGTGTCGTTCTCCGCGTACGGCAGCCGGTCCCACACCTGGAGCTTCACCTTCTCGGTCTTGTAGCTGTTCACCAGGATGCGGTAGTCGTACCGGAGGAGTTGGTTGCCGCCGCTGGTGGCGCGCATCTTGTCCACCATCGACCGCTGCACCACCAGTTGCGGGTCCACGCCGAAGCCGACGGTGAACGACTCGCCGACCGCGACCAGCGGGAGCACCGTCTGGCCGACGAAGTCGGACCCGCTGTACATCGTCGCCTCGCCCGGCAGCAGGACGTGCTCGCTCTTGTTCACCATCTCCGCCATCCGGTAGACGTGCGGCGACAGGATGGGCACCGTCTTGAAGTAGACGTCCGGCTTCAGGTCGATCTTGGCGACTTCGAGCACCTGCGCGTCGGGGCGGGAGGCGACGGTGAGGGCGGTGGCGATGCGGTAGGTGACGGTCGGCCCCTCGCGGTAGCTCAGCATGCACCCGCGCTTGACGGCCGCCTCCGGGTTGAACAGCTCCCACGACTGCTCGCGGGCCGCCGCGGTGTTCACCAGCCCGACCCCGCTGGTCGCCTTCTTGTCGTTGAAGTCCTTCTGCGCCCGCGTCCGGAGGTTCTTGATCTGGTCTTCGAGTTCCATGGTGGTCGGCTGCGCGCCGGCCACGGCCCCCTTCGGCGCGACGGACACGTGCAGCGCCTGCAGTTCCGGGGGCGAGGAGTTGAGCATCGGCTGCGCGGTGGACAGCACGAGCTTCACGTTCGGCCACTCCTCGCCGGTGTTCTGCACCACCCCGGCGAGGTATTCGAGCGTCACCTGCTCCTTGCCGGCCTTGTCGGCGCGGAGCTTGTACTGCGGGTTCCACGACGCGTTATCGACGAGGTAGTTGAGCCGGATGGTGCCGCCGGCGGCGTTCGCCTTGTCCACGACGATGATCGCGTCGTGCTCGTACCGCGAGATGCCGGTCATCAGCCCCTGCAACCGGTTCTGGATGATCTCCGCCCGCTCCTGGTTGGTCGTCAGTGCCTGCTTCAGCGCCACGACCTCCTTCGCCGCCTCGGACCGCTGCTCGCGGATGTGCTTGGACAGGTTGATGGCCGCTTCCGCGTTGAGCGCCCCCTTCTCCGTCGCCTGCACCGTGCTGACGGTGAGGAAGTTCTCCAGCTTGGCGAGCATCTTCACGTTCTCCTGGAGCGCGCCCAGGTCGCCGTCGATCTTCTCCTTGGCGATGTGAAGTTGCTTCAGTTCCTCCATCGACTTCTTCACGTCGGCGCTGGTGTCCGCGACGATCGGCCGCGTGCGGTAGCGGGTGGTGAGAACGCGGATGCCCTCGGCACCCTCGGCGTAGAGCGAACTGCCGACGGTGGCGAGGGGGAGCGGCGAGACGACGAGTTCCACGCGGCCCGCGGGACCGGTGGCCTCGACTTCTCGCGTGACCAGCGCCCCGACCGGGTAGACGGTGACGGCGGTGACCTTGCTGGGGTTCACCTTGATGGCGGGCGCGGCGGGCGCGTCCTTCGGCGCGTCCTTGACCGGCTGGGCGGCGACCGCGACCGGCGCGGGCTGCTTCGCGGGGGTGTGCTGGGCGATCAGGGCGAGCGCCGCGGCGAGGCCGCCGAGCGCGAACAGGTGGAGAGGGCGCTTCCGCATGGGAGGCTCCGGCAGGATGGGGGGAGAGTGGGACGCGGGTCTGATGGTAACCGTGCGCGCGGGCCGCCCCTACCGCAAACTCGGTACGGGTGGTGTCTCTTTCGCCGCGGGCACACCCCTACATTGGCGGCTGAGCGCGTTTCCTATCCAGGCGGAAGCCGAAAGGGGAACACGCCACCGATTCGCGCGAATGCGCGGCGGGCTACACTACAGCCATGATCGACGCCACCGTCCTCGACCGGATCGGCAACACGCCGCTGGTGCGCCTCGACCGCGTCGCGGCCGGCTTGCCGGTGCCGGTGTACGGGAAGTGCGAGTTCCTCAACCCCGGCGGCAGCATCAAGGACCGCATCGCGCTCGCCATCGTCACCGACGCGGAGGCGCGCGGCCTGCTCCGGCCGGGGATGACGCTCGTCGAAGCCACTGCCGGCAACACCGGGGTCGGGCTGGCCCTGGTCGCCGCGATCCGCGGGTACAAGCTCGCGTGCGTGATGCCGGAGAAAATGTGCATCGACAAGCGGGCGGCACTCACCGCGCTCGGCGCGGAAGTGATTGTAACGGCCAACGCCCCGCCGCACGACCCGCGGAACTTCCGCCGGGTCGCGGAGCGCCTCGCGGCCGAACGGGGGTGGTTCCTGACGAACCAGTTTGGCAGCCCGGCGAACCCCCGCGCCCACGAGTTGAGCACCGGGCCGGAGATCATTGCGCAGTGCGGTGCGCAGGGTGGCGCACAACTCGGCGCATTCGTGTGCGGGGTCGGGACCGGCGGCACCATCACCGGCGTCGGGCGATACCTGAAAACTCACGTCCCAGACGCAATAATCGTCCTCGCCGACCCCATCGGGTCGCGCCTCGCGCACCTCGTGGATGCACGCCACCCCGACCACGACGCGGGCTACGCGGTCGAAGGGATCGGTGGGAGCGAAGCGCCCGCGGTGCTCGATTTGTCGGTAGTCGATGCCGCCGAGCGCGTCAGCGATGCGGAGTCGTTCGCGATGACTTTGCGGCTGATTCGCGAGGAAGGGCTGCTCGTCGGCGGATCGTCGGGAACGGCGGTGGTGGCCGCCTTACGGGTCGCCGCGAGTGGCAGCGTGAACGGGCCGGTGGTGGCGATTCTCGCGGATTCGTGGGACCGCTACTTCTCGACGCCGTGGCTTCGTGGCGGCTAACTGGGACGTGCGCGGGCGGAAAAAGAAAGAGGGCGGGACATACCACCGTGGATCGTCGCCCATTCAATCCACGTTAGATGTCCCGCCCACACAAAGTATATGCAGGCGGCGTGCCAATCGCGCCATTTTTTCGCCGCGTTGCTCAGTTGAAACCTGCACGCGGACTGTCTCGGTTTTCACCCCGAAGGGGTGGGACAGCATAGCCCAGGGCCACGCCCTGGGTCCGTAGCCGGTTGTCTTCCAGGCTGAAGGCCTGGGACATCTTCTGTCGCACCCCTTCAGGGTGCCAAATTCCAAGCCTCGTTCCCAGGGCGTTGCCCTGGGC
>JAYUBA010000321.1:0-2206 GCA_043741075.1 Frigoriglobus sp. | reverse complement strand
ATGGCGAACATGGTCTCATATCCCGAGCAACTGGCCGATTCGCGGCCAACTACAAGTCTACACCGCAAGCGTCGCCGTCTGCACCATCCTTTCCGCTTCGTTCTCGTCCTTCCAGAACACCGGCACGATGCCAAGCGTTTCTTGCTCCTGAATCAAGCACGTCAGGTTGTGGCAGATGATCTTGCACAGCACCTCGTTCACCATCGCCACCGGGTTCGCGTGTCCTGGCTCGCTGCGTCGCCCGATCCAGTGCCGGGCGTGCGGTCAACGGGCGGTGCGGTTTCGCTCCGTGGGGATCTCGTAGCAGGCCGAACCAGATAGCGCGTTGTCAACGGGCCTTTTTGAAGCCCATTCGGGATTGAAGGGCTTGCGGTTCTTGGCCACCCAGTAGCAGAGCATGACCAACTTCCGCATGCACGCGCCGACGGCCTGCATCCGCGGCTTCCCGGCATCGACCAGCTTCTTAAACAACCCCTGGAGGACGGGGTTGATCCGCACGCCCGTCTGGGTCGGTACCGGGCACGTCCCCACCCCACGTCAGCCCGACGTCCACGGTGACCTCGACCGGCACCGGGGCGATGAGCGGGGCGACGGCCTCAACCATGCATTCGCGTAGCCAGTCCGTCGCGCGAACCGCGTCGGCCCCTTGTACCTCGATCACAATCTCGTCGTGGGCGAACACGACCGGCACCGCCCCCGGGCACACATCCCGCCGCTCCCACAGGAGCGCGATGGCGGCCTTCAGCCCATCCGCCCCCGTGCCCTGCACCGGGCTGTTCAGCGCGTCCGCCTTGTTCGGGTACGCCGTGCCGTCGGCTCCGCGCTTGCCGACCGGGATGAGCCGCCGCCGGCCGCCGAGCGTGCGCACCTCGTGGGCGCCGTCGGGGTCGGCCCGGAATAGCCTCTTCACGGTCGCCTCGGTGCGGGCGTGCCACGCCTGGAGCGCCGGGTACGCCCGGAAGAACGCGTCGCGGTAGCCTTTGGCTTGCTTGTCGGTCAGGGTGACGCCGTAGTTCGCCTGCGCGTATGCCTTCAGCGACTTCCACCCCATGCCGTACAGCAGGCCGAAGTTGATCGCCTTGGCGAGTTGCCGGTCGGCCTTGGTGACGTCGCCCTCGGGCTTGTTCAGGACGCGGGCGGCGGTGAGGGTGTGCAGGTCGCGGCCGTCCTGGTAGGCGGCGATCATCACCCGCTCGTTCGCCACCTTCGCGGCGATGCGGAGTTCGACCTGCGAGTAATCGGCCTTCACTAAAACGCACCCTGGTCGGGCGACGAAGCACTTGCGGTAGTCGCTCCCGCGGGGGATCTGCTGGAGATTGGGGTCGGAGCAACTCATCCGCCCGCTCTCGGCCCCCAGTTGGTTCCACGACGCTTGAACGGCCCCCTTGGCGACGTGCTTCTCGACCCACGCCCGGCCGTAGGTGCCGACCCGCTTCGACGCCCCGCGGTAGTCGCGGAGCATGGCGGCCAGCGGGTGGGCGATCCCGGCGAGGGTGTCGTCATCGGTCGCCGCGACTGTCACGCCAACCTGGGTGAAGGCTTCGAGCACTTGGGCCGGGCTGTCCCAATTCCGCGACTCCATGCCGGGCAACCCGGCCGGGTTCGGGGCCGCCGCGTCCATCGCCTCGGCCAGCCGCCGCCGCTCCGCCTCGGCCCCGTCGGCAATCGCCAGCCACGCCGGCACGTCCACCGCGATCGGGTCCGCCCACGCGATGCCCGGAAGCGCCCGCATCTCGACTTCGGCGGTTGCCGTTAGGTCCGCGGCGGCCAGCTTCTCCTTCAGCGTTTCCGCCAGCGGGAGCAACACCGCGGCATCCGCGCCGGCGTAGGCGACCTGACGGGGGGTGAGCGCCCCCGACCAGTCGGAGCGCTGTTCGTCCTTGTTCAGCATGCGCCCGAGTTCCCGCTCGGCGACTTCGGCCAGCCCGTGCTTCAGCCGGGCGTTGTTCTCCTCACGGCCCCCGGCGTGCAGGACGCGCGAGGCGAGCATCGTGTCGAACACCCGGCCGGGGGTGAAGCCGAGCGGGGCGAGGAACCGGAGGTCGAACTGCAGGTTGTGGCCGATCACTTCCTTCCCGGCCAGCGCCTCGAACAGCGGGGCCAGTGCCGCGGAGAGGTCGGGCAAGGCGAACAGGTCGATCACCGCCACGTCGTCGCCGAGCGCGACCTGGATGAGCCGCACGCGGTGGGCGCGGGGATCGAGGCC
>JAYUBA010000320.1:0-2208 GCA_043741075.1 Frigoriglobus sp. | reverse complement strand
CCCAAACACGTCGTCAGTTACTTCCTCCAACCCTGCGTTCTCTATGCCGCTGCTGCCGCATGTTGATTAATGAGTATCTTTCGCGCCGCGGTAATATCATTGTGTTGGCGTGATGTGCCTTCGGGTTCACTTCGGTCAGAAGCCACACGTCGCAGCGCTCCCGCGCGAGCAAGTCCTGGTGCGCTTCGCTCCACCGGGCGTCAAGATTCCAAGTACCGATTCGCATGGTAAATCCAAAGTGCGCGATGATGACCAACCGCTGCCGATTCTGCGGCCGAACGACCCAGTTCAGTGGCCGGGTTGGCTATGCAGCCCCGCCCAGTACAGCCCCTGGTTAGGCGTGCCTTTCGTCCGCGACTGCCTCACGAGATACAGCGGAAGTTCGGATCCACCGCGAACGCGCCGGCCTTGCAGTACGGGCAACGTCGCCCGTCGAGCTGGTACGTGTTGGCCAACTCCGCCGCACCGCAGGCCGGGCAGTCCGAGACCGGGGCGCGGGAGTCTACCTTGCACTCGGCCCCACACCCCAGGCAGAGGTGGGGCGAGTCGTTGCCGATGCACCGGGACAGGTTTTCGTGGTCCGGGTGGTAGGCGTAGTGCTTGGCCCCGGCCTCGTCGAGGTAGTATGGGTTGCCGTCCGACCACGCCTCCACGGCTCGGCTGCACCCGCTACATACGTACCGCAACGCCTGAGCCATTCCGCAACACCCTCCGCGGCCGAACTTGTGTTAAGCCTGACACGGGTTGCGCGTTAGGGCTGACCGGCCGGTCGGGCTAACGTGCGTGACTAGATCCGTCTGTCAGCCTAACACGCGCATTCTACTCGGCCCTTCGCCTCGACGCAAGTACCGGCACATGAAGTTTCCCGGTGCGAACGGCGCGGGTATATGCCCGTTCTTTCGGCGCGTTAACTTGACCAACCTAGCACGACCCGGCGAGGGCGTTACATCGCCTTCGGGCCGGTGGGCGGATCAATCCGGTACTTCGCGCACCGGGTCGCCATCCTCTACCTCTTTGGCGTGCCCGCGGCGCTTCTCCAGGTACGCGAACAGCGCCAGCACCACCACGCCCAGCACGATGCCCGACACGTACCACACCCACGTCTGCTCCAGGTCCACCGCCGCGTACCAGATCATCGAGAACAGGTCGAGCAGCAGGAACCCGACGCCGAGGTAGATGAAGGCCCGCACGCGGAGCAGGATACCGGACAGCACGCCGGCCACGCACAGCACCGCCAGCACCACCGGCAGCCACATCGAGTTGCCGACGCCCGCGAGGAACATGTCCGCGGCCGACGCGACGTAGATCATCGCGACGCCCGCGTACCGCATCGCGTTCGACGCCTCCGCCGACAGCCGCCGCCGGTTGATGTGTTCGGACGCCAGCACGATGAGCGCGAGCGGGATCACCCACGCCTGCGGGTGGACCGCGAACGGCACCTCGTGGTGCGCCAGCAGCGACCACATCGCCGCGTTGGTCGCGAGCGCGGCCAGCAGCGCCCACCCGAACGACTGCCGCGACAGCGCGACCAGCCCGTACACGCCGCCCGCGAGGAACCACAGCCACGCGTAGGTGTCGAAGTGCTGCGGTAGCTTCTCCAGGTAGCCGAGGAGCGGCCCCAGGCCGGGCGCGCTGTCGCGGGCGAACTCGGTCACCAATTCAGGCGGCTTGGCCCAGAACGCCAGGAGTGGGATCAGCGGCAGCAGCACCCCGGTCCGCCGGAGCGGGATCGCCAGCACGTCGATCTTCTTCCGCTCGAACAGTTCGGCCAGCCCGATGCCGGTGTAGGCGAGCGCCATCACCGCGAACGTCCACAGCTTCGCGAGGTCGCCGCGGAACAGTTCCGGCACGTTGAACCGGATCTGCGTGAAGAACAGCACGATCAGCCCTTCGGCGAGGTACACGTAGCCGGTGCGGCGGGCCGGCCGCACCGCGAACGGGTCGCGGTCGGGCTGGAGCGCGAAGCGGAGCGCGAGTACGAACATCGCGGCGATCCCGGCGAGCATGGCGAGCGCCTCTTCTCGCGTCAGCGGGGTGCGGCGCACCTTCGGGTCGAACGCGGGCACCTGTTGGAGCAGGTTGACGCACAGCACCGCGAGCGCGGCGACCGCGGCCCACCCGGCCACACCGCGCACCGCCCGCCGCCAGTTCTCGCCGAGTCGCGGCGCGGCCTCGCTTCCCACAACCGCCGCGACCGCGAGCGCGACG
>JAYUBA010000319.1:0-2210 GCA_043741075.1 Frigoriglobus sp. | reverse complement strand
GGGGCCGCGGCAACCTCGTGGATCGGATCAGATGACCTCGACGCGCGAAGAGGACCGGCCCCGTGGTGGGCGGAGAAGTCGAATCTCCAGAAGCAGCGAAATCGACATCGGCGCGGTCTCTCGCGGTTTGGTCTAACAGGAGTGTACGGCACACCGGCACGCGATGCAACGGCGGTTCGCGGCGTTGTCCCGCCCTACCACTCCCACTTCCCCTTGCGCAGACCCTCGTACAGGTCGCTCGCGGCGCGGTTCGGGTCGCGCAGGTTCATCAGCTTGTCGAACCAGTTCACGCCCGCGTCGATGACCGGCGTCAGCCCGCCGCCCTGCACCTTCGGCTGAAACACCTCCAAGCGGAGTTCGTCGCCGACGCGGCGCACGGTGACGACCGCCGGCGGCAGTTCGCCGAACGCGGCCACGAACGCAGCGCGGGCCTTGTCCGCTTCCTTCAGCACCTCGTCTGGAGGGAGGACATCGCCGAGGCGGTTCACCGGCGGCGCGTCGAACGGCCGCACCGGCCCCTTCGTCGCCGGCAGTTCGATCACCGCGATCAGGTCGCCGAGGTTGATCGCGCCGAGCAGCGCGAGGTCGCCCGCGGGGAGTGACAGCGGCTTGTCACCGCCCACGACGGAGGTGGCCGCGTCCGGCGCGAGGGCCGCGCCGACGAGCTTCCGGTCCAGCCCGACGACCAGCACCGCGTCCCTGCGGGCGTAGTGAACGCCGGCCTTCCACGGCAGCCCGGTGCCGGGAAGCGACAACACCTTCACCCCGCCGACCGTTTCGCTCGACGGCTGGGCCGGCGTCTTCTCCCCGGCCACGTCGGCGACGAGTTTCGGCAGGAACTCCTCCCACGCGGTCGCCGCGGTCGCGTCTTCCATGTGAAGGACGAGCATCGGCATCGGCTTCGCGCCCTTCGGGAGTTCCTGCTTGCCCGGCGCGATCACGGTGACCGAGCGGACCTTCGCGAGCAGGCCGTCCGTGAGCGGCACCTTGTACTTCGCCTCCAGTTCCTTCACCGCTTCGCCCGGCAACCGGCCGAGTTCGCCGTTCGCCTTCGCGAGCGCGTCGAGGAACCCGACGAGCGCCGCGCCCCGGTTCTTCTCCGGCAGGTTTATGGTCGCCGCGAACGAGGCCGGTTTCCGCGCGTGGTGGAGCGCCTCGACCTTCACCAGCGGGCCGGAGAAGAGGTCCGAGAGCGGGCTTTTCTGTGCCGGGTCGAGCTTCACGCCGGCGGTGAGCGCCAACCCGCCGTCGCGGAACCGCACGTTCCCGGCGACGGCCTTGAGCGCCTTCGGGTTGGCGGTCAGCTTCAGCCACGCGAGCGGGTCGAGGTCGATCGGCGCACCGCGGGCGCGGCCGGCGGCGTCCGCCTTCGCGACGAGTTCGGGCGCGTTCGCGTAGAAGAACAGGCCCGACTTGCGGTACTCGGCCGCGACCGACTTGAACCCGTCGGTGCCGCCGAGCGCGTCCTTCTCCTCGCCGGTGAACCGCTTCACGACGGGGGCGAGTGCGGCCTTGCTGGTGCCGGCGACGAACAGGCCGGGGGTGTACGCGAACGTGCGCTCGTGCGGCCCCTCGACCGGCGGCTTGTCGGTCGCGAGTTTCGGGTTGCCGTTCACGTCGTAGTTGATGACCGGTGGGCGGTACTGGAACACCGGCACCTTCGACACGTCGGCGACCTTGCGGAGGCCGGTGCTGGTGGTGACGAACGCGCGCGCGGCCAGGCCGGCCGCGGCGCTGTCGCCGGTGAGGACGGCGAGCACCACCTCCGGTTCGCCGCGGTCGTTGAACCCGGTCAGGCCGACCGCGACCCCGCCGAGCTTGCGGAACTCCGCGAGCACTTCGGGCGACACGAGCAGGGCCAGTTCGGCCAGTTCGCGCCTGGCGTTCAACTCCTGGAGCGTCTTGGCGGAACCCTTCTTGCCTTCGATGAACGGGACGCTGTCTTCGAGCGGCGTGCCCTTGAACATGGCCGCGAGTTGCGGGCCGAGTTCGGCGGCGTTGTGCAACTCCGCGTAGGCGAGCGTGCCGGGCGGGAACAGGTCGGCAATGTCCGCGGGCGGCGCGGCGCACGCGGGAGAAGCGGCGAGGGCGAAGAAGGCTGTGGCGAGGACGTATCGGATCAAGGGCGGCCTCAGGGTGAGGAAAGACGAATGGCTTGGCCCTCTCCCCTTGCGGGAGAGGGTGGCGGCGCTTCGCCGACGGGTGAGGGG
>JAYUBA010000318.1:0-7407 GCA_043741075.1 Frigoriglobus sp. | reverse complement strand
GGCCAACCGGAAGTCGTCAAGTGGTTGCGGTTACTTGATCTTGAGAGCCGTGTTCAGTTCGGTGATCGCAGATTGGACGTGGGTCGCGGCCTTGTGCGTGTTCGGGATGTGCCCCTGGAGTCCGCTCAGGAGTTGGAGAGCCTGCTTCAACTGCGCGTCGGACTGGGCCTGCGGTTCCTTGTTCGCGTTGCCTTGGACGACCGCGCCCTTGTTAGCCGGGGCGGCCCCACCCTTGTGTGCCGCACCGGCCCCCGTTGTCCCGTGCTGGTGCCCGAGTTCGTGCATCGCCTGGGTGATGTGGCGTTCGGCCTTCGCCCGGTACCCGTCGTAGTCGTGGTTCGCGCCGGCGAGGAGCGCGTGCGCCTGTTGGAGCGCCGCCAGTGCGGCGGTCGAGTTCCCAGAGTTCTGACCCGACTTGTGCTGAGTCGAACTGTGGGTCGTCGTGTGCGTCTGTGCCCTGGTCGTGGTCGGGGCGGCCGATGCCACCGATGCCGAGAGGAACGCCGGGACGAGAGCCGCGAACACCGCCAGTTGCCACTTCGTTCGGTACATGACCGTTCTCCTGATCCGTGTGAGATGGGATCGCGGGGGGATTGAAGTGCATCCGGCGGGCGCGGACGGGCGCGGGTGGCATGGCGTGCCGACGACGCGACTTCACCAATTTAAACGGTGGTCCGAGCGAAGAGTTCCGTGGGTTCGGAAGGAAATGTCTCCATTCGGCTCGGGGTACAATAGTTCGCCCCAGGGGAACGCAGTGAACAGCGTGCCCTGAATAGGTACGGGACAGCAGAAACAAGACCGAGCGCGGAAGTCAGCAAGCAGACCACCGACCCCTTTCCCGCGTGACCACACCCGGAATGCGTCCCTGGAATCCCTCGAATTTCTCCGCCGTCTTCCAAGAGGGGCACCGACCGATGACCACGATTGCGAAGCTCGAAGCGAACCGGCGGAACGCGGTGGCATCGACCGGCCCGCGAATGGTGCGAGGGAAGATGGTCGTGAGCCGCAACGCCGTCCGGCACGGGCTGACGGCCGCGGCGGTGGTCATTCCGGGGGAGTGTGAGAACGAGTGGGTCACGTTTGAAGCGGGGATCGTGGAGAGCCTGCAACCGGTCGGGGCGCTGGAGAGTGAACTCGCCCGCCGGGTCGCCGGGCTGCTCTGGCGGTTGCGGCGGTGCCAGAAGTACGAGACGGCCGCGACCGCGGCCGACATTGTCGAGGTGACAACAGATGACCCGATGACGGACGCCGACAGGTTCGCCACCGCTCTCAACGAACGGAAACCGCGGGGCTTCCGCGATGTTCGTTCCGAACACGCACGGATCGTGACGAGTTGGGAGAAGGAACTGAGGCGGGCGCGGGGGGGTGGTGCGGTGGCTGGCCCGAATCGAAGCTCTCCCGGACGAAGAGGCGGTAAAGGTGCCGGCCGCCCGCGGCCCCGGCCCTTCGCCCCATCTGCGACCGGTGTCTCGACAAGTCCGACAAGGTGACCGCGGCAGCTTTCGAGGCTCTAGAGAAGGTCCGACCCGAACTGTACACCCCGCTCCGCGAGTACCTGTTTGCTCGCGCGTGGCGTGAGCAAAACGCCAACCTCGAAGCTATCGCCAAGCTTGGCGATAGGGGCCGCCCCGCGGCCGGCGTGCTGTTGCGCATCCTGGAAGGCTCCACATCGCAGACCATCAAGGGCGCGGAGGGCTTTAGGGAAAGCGTCGGCGATCTCCTCCGCACCTTGGAAGAGATTGGGGCGAGGGACACCTCGACGCTCGCGGTGGTGAAATTAGCGGCATCCGCGAAGGTGCCCGATCTCACGATCCGCCGGAGCGCGCTGGGGTTTCTCAAGCGATGGGCAGAGGAGGACACGTCGAGGCGGAAGGATGTGGTAGCGGCAACCGCCGCCGGCCTGGATTCCACCAACGCGGATTTCGTGTGCGAGTGCCTGCAATCGCTGAGGGAATACGGCACCGATGCGGTGCCGGCCCTCCCCGCCGTGAAGCGGCTCAAGCTCGCGAAGGACGCGGCCGTGAGAGCCGCCGCGACCGACGCCGCGGAGCGGATCGAGCGGAAGCCCTAGACGAACGGGCCGCCGGCCGGCCCGGGCGTCGGGTTGTGATGCACCCCGGCCCCCGGCCCCCGTGCCGCGCCGTCGGGGTGTCGTCGAGGGCCAGCACCAGACGCGGCGTCGCGGCCACCCGGGGCTCGATGAGTTCGAGCAACAGGGACACGGCGACGCGCGGTGTGCGGCGGCGTAGCACCGGCGGTACTGGTCCGACAGCCCGGCCGCTCGGATCCAACAACTCAGGGTGCGGCGCCCACGGGCCCAAACGGCCCCGAGGAACAGAACCGCCAACCGCCGGGCCGAGCGCGGGTCGAGGGCCTTGGCCCGCGCGGAGAACCACGGGCACCGGGGGGCCGGGGTATGCGAGGATGTCATGGCCGCGTCCGTTCGGGGTGGAAGGTCGTGTGGTAACGCCATCCTCCCGGGCGGACCGGCACTCGTCTACTCCCCACACGAGCGATCGAAACCCCGGCTTAGAAAATCGCGGAACGTACAGCTCTGTGCCTCTGTGGTTAATTTCTCTTCTGCTTCCTCGCGCGGGAATAATCTCTGTACTTCAGCATCTCATCTCTTGAGAAGCAACGACGGGTGCGAGTTGCCCCTCACGACCGGTCACGTCTGATTCGCACCTATTCCGAACTCACATCACACCTGTTGAGGGAGAGCGTCATGTTACGGACGTGTATGATCTGCTGCGCTATGGCGGTCGTCGGGCTGGCGGTCGGGTGCAACATGTCGAAGGACACCAAGCCCACGCCGACGAAGAAGGACGAGGCGGTGACCGCGTACAAGGCGCGGCTGTCGGAGTTGGACAAGCAGGTAGACGACCTGAAGGCGAAGGCCGAGAAGGCCACCGGCGAGGAGAAGACGAAGCTGGAGGCGAAGTGGAAGGAGTCGGCCGGGAAGCGCGACGCGGCCAAGAAGAAGCTGGAGGAGCTGGAGAAGGTCGCAGCCGACAAGTGGGACGCGGTGAACAAGGAGGCCGAGGCCGCGTTCGACGAGGTGAAGAAGGCGGTCAGGGAATAGTCGTAAAGTCGAAGATCGTAAAGTCGAAAGTCGTAAAGTCGAAGACCAGAGCCATCTGTGTCTTCGACTTTACGACTTTACGACTTGTGACCGCGGGAACCGTGTCGTTGAATAGACGCGGTGACACTTCCGCGTCCCACAGGACCCTTCCCATGCGCTCCCGCCTCCTCGCCGGGTTGCTGCTCGCGACCGCCCTCGCCCTCGCCCTCGCGCCGGCCGCACGCGGCGACGACCCCAAGCTCATCACCAAGATCGCGTTCGGCTCGTGCGTCGATCAGGACAAGCCGGTGCCCGTCTTCGACGCGATGGCCGCCACCAAGCCCGACCTGCTGTTGCTCATGGGCGACAACATGTACGCGGACCTCGACCGGAAGTTGAAGGTCACGCCGGACGTGATCCGCGACAAGTACCAGCAGGTCGCGAAGCTGCCGGGCTTCGTCAAGCTGAAGGCCGCGAGCGGGCACGTCCTCGGCACCTGGGACGATCACGACTACGGCAAGAACGACGCGGGCGCCGACTGGGAACACAAGGACGGCGCGCAGAAGGAGTTCCACGACTTCTTCGGCACGCCAAAAGATGACCCGCGGCGCGCGCAGAAAGGCGTGTACCACGCGGAGGTGTTCGGCCCGGTCGGCAAGCGCGTGCAGGTCATCCTGCTCGACACGCGGTACTTCCGCAGCCCGCTGAAGAAGGGGCCGTTCGACCCGCGGACGCGCATCGCGCCGTACCTGCCGAACACCGACGCGGGCGTGACGATGCTCGGTGACGACCAGTGGACGTGGCTCGAAGCGCAGTTGAAGAAGCCCGCGGAAGTGCGGTTGCTGGTGTCGAGCGTTCAAGTGATCCCCGACGAGCACCCGTTCGAGAAGTGGATGAACTTCCCGAAGGAGCGCGAGAAGCTGTACGCGCTCCTCAACAGCACCGGGGCCAACGGCGTGCTGGTCCTCAGCGGCGACCGGCACCTCGCGGACGTGTCCGTCGATACGAAGGCGATCGGCTACCCGCTATACGATGTCACCAGCAGCGGGTTCAACCAGGCGACGAAGAACTGGCGCGCGCCGGAGAAGAACGCGTACCGCGTCGGCGGGATGCCCTACGGCGACCACTTCGGCTTCATCACGATCGACTGGAGCGACGACCCGCGGCTCGCGGTGCAGATCCGCGACGAAGACGGCGATGCCACCTGCGGGTTCAAGGTGCGGCTCAGCACGCTGAAGGGCACCGGCCCGGTGGTCGCGGTGAAACTGCCCGACGGCATCCTCGGCCCGGCGGACGCGGCGAAGAAGCCGGGCGAGAAGGTGACGGTGCAGTTCGCGGTGCAGTCGGTGGGCGGCAAGGCGAACCTGTACCTGAACTCGAGCAAGGATTTCCGCGCGAAGGACAACTTCGCGGTGCTGCTGCCGACGAAGGCGCAGACCGGCCCGTGGGCGAAGGCGGGCGCGGACACGTTCGTCGGCAAGACGATCCGCGCGACCGGCACGGTGGCGGTGAACAAGCAAGGCTCGGTGCAACTGGAGATCACCGAGGAGAAGTTGCTGGAGATCGTGAAGGAGTGAGGGGGCAATCGCTTCCCTCTCCCCATCCGTTCTTGCTTTGACCTCCCCCCTGTGAGGGGAGGTCGGCGGCGCCTCGCCGCCGGGTGGGGGGTAGCGACACTAGAGTGCTAACGTCTCACCCCCCACCCGGAACGCGAAGCGCGTTCCGACCTCCCCCTCGTTGGGGGGAGGTCAAAACAACACCGTTCCCCGCCGGCCCGAGGTAGTGGTACACTTGGGCGTTCGCCATCTGCAATTCCGGGCACGAACAACTCAAAGTGTACCACTACCCGGCCCGATTCGCGCTGGCGGCGCAGCCACTCCAGTGTTACTGTAGAGGTAGCTGAACCTGCCGGTACTCTGCCGAACGTCTCCCCCGCCGGGACCACCTCATGCCCGCGAATCGGATCGGCTGTGACGAGTTCCGCGGCACACTCCGCCGCCCGGACCGCCGCGCGTTCGTGAAGGCCGGCGCCTTCGGCGCCGGTGCCCTCACGCTGAACGGCCTCCTGCGCGCCGAGGCGGGTGAGGCACAGGGGGCTTACGCCCCCCGCTCAGGAAGCCGAGTCAACAACGTCATCCTGTTGTGGATGCGCGGCGGGCCGAGCCACCACGACACCTGGGATCCGAAGCCGGACGCCCCGGTCGAGGTGAAGGGCGAGTTCGGCGTGATCGACACGAACGTGCCCGGCATCCGCCTCTCAGACATGCTGCCGCTGTCCGCGAAGATGATGGACAAGTGGTCCATCGTCCGCAGCCTGCACCACCACGACGCGGGGCACAGCAGCGGCGACCAGATTTGCTTCACCGGGTACAACTCCGGCCCGGCGCCGGACGAAAACGCGCACCCGTCCATCGGGTCGGTCGTGTCGAAGCAACTCGGCCACCTCTCGACCACGATGCCGCCCTACGTGATGATCCCGCGGCACACGCCGGGCGCGGGATCGGCGTACCTGGGCGTGGCGCACAAGGCGTTCGAGACGGGCGCCGACCCGGCGACCCCTGGACCGTTCAAGCTGCCGAACTTCAAACTCGCCGACGGCGTCAGTTTCGACCAGGTGGGCGACCGCAAGGGACTGCTGCAGCGGTTCGACACGCTCCGCCGCGACGCCGACAAGACCGGCCAGATGGACGCGGCCGACAAGTTCCAGCAGCGGGCCTGGGACATCCTCACGTCGCCGGTCGCGCGGGACGCGTTCGACCTGGACCGGGAGCCGTCGAAGGTCCGCGAGCGGTACGGGTTCATGCCGGCGTTCGACCCGAAGGCCGCGAACCGGTGCGGCGCGCCGAACTGGGCGCAGCGGATGCTCCTCGCCCGGCGGCTGGTGGAAGCGGGCACGCGGATCGTCACCGTCGATCTGCGGTGGTGGGACACCCACGTGAAGGGGTTCGAGTCGCTCCGCCAGGGCTTCCTGCCGCGGTGGGACCGGGCGTACACGGCGCTCATCGAAGACCTGGAGACGCGCGGCCTGCTGGAAACGACGCTGGTGCTGGCGTGGGGCGAGTTCGGCCGGACGCCGAAGGTGAACGCCGACGCCGGCCGCGACCACTACCCGAACGTGTTCAGCGCCGCGCTGGCCGGCGGGCCGGTGAAGGGCGGGCGCGTGGTCGGCGCGTCGGACAGCAACGGCGCGTTCCCGAAGGCGAACCCGAAGAGCCCGCAGGACGTGCTCGCCACCGTGTACCGCCACCTCGGCGTGGACACGGAGGCGTCGTACCCGAACAACGGCCGCCCCATCCAGGTGCTACCGCACGGCAAGCCGATCGACGAGCTGTGCTGATCGGAAGGCGAGCGGCGCGTAAGGCCCATGATGATCGATCATCAGGCGTGAGGTGGGTGCATGCGGTTTCTGTTGCAATGGTTGGCCGAGCAGCGGAGCGGGGTGGCCATCGGGCTAGCCGTTGTCCTGTTCGCTGTCACCCTGGTGCTGCGGTACGGCTATGACATGTGGTGGCCGGCGGGCATCGTCCTGGCCACCGTGTGCGGGCTGGTCGGGCTGCTCACCAGCGGCCAAAGATAGGTGGCGAATGCCCACCACGCATCCACCCAACTTCGGGTTGATTTCACGTCCCCAACCCGCGAACATTCCGGCATGCTCTTCGAGTCCGCACACGTTTACGTCGCAGCCGAGTACGGCGTCGCGACGCTCTGGCTCGCGTTCCCCGGTGCGCCGGTGAACGCCCTTGATGCGCCGCGCCTCGCCGAACTCGATGCCGCGCTCGCCGCGGTCGAACGGAACCCGTTCCTGAACGCGCTCGTGGTGCGCTCCGCGAAGCCGTTCGGCTTCTGCGCGGGGCTGCACCCGGCGGTCGCGGAGGTGACCGACCGCGCCGCGTTCGCGGGCCGCGGGCAGCGCGTCTTCGCACGCCTGAGTGCCCTGCCCTTCACCACGGTCGCGTTCATCGACGGCCCGTGTCTCGGCGCCGGCTTCGAGCTGGCGCTCGCGTGCGACCACCGCCTGTGCGTCGCGACGCCGCTCACGCACCTCGGCTTCCCGGACCGCTTCACCTGCTTCGGCGGGGGCAACCGCTTGCGAAAGCGGATCGGCCGACGCGCGCCGGCGTTCGTGGAATCGGGCCACACGCTCTCCGGCCGCGAGGCGCGCGCCCTCGGCCTCGTGGACCGCGCGTTCTGTGCGCGCCGGGCGAAGATCGAGCTTCGTACCTTCCTGGACGAACTCGAACGCGCCCCGCGCGTACCGGACCGCACCCGCGACGAAACCGGCTTCGCGGCCGAGCGCCACGCGTTCGCATCTCTCGTGTCTTTGACCTCCCCCCTGGAGGGGGAGG
>JAYUBA010000317.1:0-7415 GCA_043741075.1 Frigoriglobus sp. | reverse complement strand
GCTCCGGTACCACCAGAGGCGCAACACTCAGGCCGCCAAGTCCCACAAGAAACAGCGGCATAAATGCGTCATCTGAACCCGCGCTGTACTGTTAAGGCGGGGCGACACGTCTCTCCCGCTGCCCCCCACTGCAACGATCCGAGATCCACAATTGGCTTCCTACCGCGACTCGCCCCTCGCCGCGTCCCCCATTGGTTCTGCCATCGAAGCGTTCCTCGCCTTCGCCCGAACTGCCGGCTTCACGGAGGTGAGCGTATGAGCCACCTCTTGGCCGTTTCGGTCGGGCCGGTGCAGGAGTTCATCGCGGCGGCCCGGCGGACCCGCGACCTGTGGTTCGGATCGCGCCTGCTCTCGGAGATCAGCCGGGCCGTGGCGAAAGCCATTGAGGGTCAGGGCGGGCGGTTGGTCTTCCCGGCGCACTCAGGTGTAGACAACGTCGCGAACGTGATCCTCGCGGAGTTGGGCGACTCTGATCCGAGAGACGTCGCCGCGAAGGGCAAGGCTGCCGCACGGATACGATGGGAGCAGTTCGCCAAGGAAGCGCGGGGCCAAGTGTCCGGGGTGATCCATTCGGATATCTGGAACGACCAGGAGCGCGACGCGATCGAGTTCTACGCCGCGTGGGTGCCGCACACCGACCCGAATACCTATCAGCAAGATCGCGCCCGCGTGATGCGACTCTTGGCCGGTCGGAAGAACTGCCGCGATTTCAAACAACCGGGTTTCAACGATGCCGGGTTGCCGAAGTCGTCGCTCGATGGTCAACGCCCAACCGTGCTCTTGGGGCCAAAGCAAGGCGAACGGCGCGAGACCTACCGCGACAACTGGCCCAAGCAACTTCGGCTTTCCCCGGGCGAGCAACTCGATGTAATCGGGGTTGTGAAGCGGATCGCCGAAGGCCATCAACCGTATCCCTCCGTGGCGCGCGTCGCGGCCGAGACGTGGTTGTGGGGTGTGAGGGAGAAAGCACCCTTCGAGGAGTTGCGAACCGCTTGCGCCGCCGTCACGGGCCTCAACAAAGTCGCGGAGCCGAACTACGCCTACTTCCCCTCCGAAGGCACGGTGATCTTCAAGGACCGCCACGCGGATCTCATCACCGAACTCGGTGAGAAAGTCAGGGCACCATTACAGCGCGTGGCCGAAGTCCTCAATCGCCTCGGCGGGATCCCGAACCCGTACCTCGCGGTACTCGTCGCCGATGGCGATTCGATGGGGGCCAAGCTCTCGTCCATCACGCGAGCCGACGAACACCGGGAGTTCTCAGGGAAACTCGCTGGCTTCGCATCGGCAGCGAAATCGGTCGTCGAGAGGCACCGCGGCGCGCTGATCTACGCGGGCGGCGATGACGTACTCGCCGTGCTGCCCCTCCACACCTGCCTCCCGTGTGCCCGTGACCTGCGGAAAGAGTTCCAGACACGAACGGAAATGACGCTCTCCGTCGGCGTGGCCATCGGTCACTTCATGGAGAACCTGGAAGACCTGCTCGCTTACGGTCGAAAGGCGGAGAAAGCTGCCAAGGGAGTCGCGGGCAAGGATGCGCTGGCCGTACATCTGCACAAGCGCGGAGGCTCGCCGGTTGAACACCGGGCGAGGTGGGATGACTCGCCCGACACTCGTATTCGCCGGTTTGCCGATCTGATTATCGAGAAACGCATTCCCACCAAGTTACCCTACGAACTACGAGTAATGGCCCGGTTGTACGAGAACTGGCCGACTGACCGAGCCGAGGCAGCGATCTCGACGGACCTCGTTCGACTGATCGCCAAGAAGCAGTCGAGGGGAACGGAGTCTGTGAAGGCAACACTGGGGAAGGACATTGAGGGCATGAACGCGGCGAAGCTCTTGGTGTTCGCTGATGAGTTCCTCCTGGCCGGGCACCTTGCCGACGCACTGCGGCAAGCGGGGGAGGTTGCGTCGTGAGTGCCACCATGCTAAAGCTGACGGCTCGCGATCCCATCGTGGCCCGCGACGGACGGCCTTTCGGTGCCGGTCAAGGGAACCGAATGCGAGGTGTCGGTTGGCCGCTGCCATCGGTCGTCGCCGGGTCGTTCCGCACCGCGCTCGTGAAGGCGAACCTCGACCTCGATTTCAATGGTGGCATGCCGCAACGGTTGATGAACATCGAAGTGGCGGGTGTGTTCCCGACCGCGGGTGGAAAACTGTATTTCCCCGCGCCGAACGACTGCGTGTGGAACGGAGAGACCAAGCAAGTTCACGCCGCGCGACCTCTCGATCCGGGGACGGGAGGGGGCGACTTCCCGTCGGACGGTTCGGACTTGCGCCCGGTCGTGCTCTCGGAGACCGAGAGCCCAACGGACTTCAAACCCAGAGCCGCTCCCGCTTGGTGGCCGATTGGCAAACTGACCGACTGGCTCCTCGGTCGGGATGTGACGTTCGACGCGGAGTTCCTTGAGACCGCGAAGGCGGAAACTCGGGATCACGTCCACCTGGACGCAAATACCGGCGCGGCGGCCGAAGGGGAACTCTTCACGACCGTGGGGTTGAACGCGACACACTTGCCGCGATTTGGATTGCCGGAATCGGCCCCGTTTTCCGAGCGGTTCGTCGAGATCGCGCTGGGGGCGCGGGTCACGATCTCCGAACCGGGGTTCGAGCACGTTGCGAGGCTGGACACGTGGCACCCACTCGGCGGCGAGCGGCGGCTCGTCCACTGGCAGCGGAGCGAAACTGTAGAAGGATGGGCGTGTCCAGACGAAATCCGGACACAACTCGCCGCGACAAAACGCGTCCGCATGGTGTTGACTACCCCCGCGATCTTTCAACACGGCTGGCGACCGGATTGGCTCGACGCGAACACGCTCACCGGCAACCCGAACAAGGGCAGCGACGGCCCGAAGCTGAAACTGGTCGGCGTGAGTAGCACGCGGTGGAAGGCCGTCTCCGGATGGTCGTTGGCGAAAATCAACGCAACCGGACAACTCGATCCGAAGGGACGTCCCGGTCCCAAGGCGATTCGCCGGATGGTCCCCGCCGGCAGCGTCTACTTCTTCGCGGTCGAAGGCAACGGACAGAGTCTGGCCGACGGATGGCTCAGGTCAGTGAGCGATTTGCCGCAAGACCGCAACGACGGATTCGGTTTGGCCGTCTGGGGGATTTGGTAACCGAGCAAGACAACGAAAGACCACACCATGCCCAACACGCGCATCTACTGGCTCCACGCCCTCAGCCCGACCCACGCGGGGATCGGTCGCGGGGTCGGCTACATCGACCTCCCGATTGACCGCGACGGGGTGACCGGTTGGCCGATCATCCGCGGTTCCTCGTTCAAGGGCGTCTGGGTCGACCATCACCGGGCGACGAGGGAGGCACGCGAGGCCAACACGGACGAGGGCCGCTTGCTCAAGGCCGCGTTCGGCGTCGCGGGCGACGACAACAACTCGAATGCCGGGGCGCTGATCGCGACCGACGCGCAACTCGTTTGCCTGCCGGTTCGCAGCTTCCGAGGGACGTTCGCTTGGTGTACGTCACCACTGTGCTTGCAGGTACTCCGCCGAACCCTCGAACTCGCCGGAGTGACCGAGTTACCAGCAGTTCCGACGATTCGGGCGGACAACACCGCGCATCACGTCACCGGAACAGCGTTGAAAGAAGGCCCGCGAATTTTCCTCGAGGATCTCGACTTCGACGCGACCGATTGTCTAACCGCGGCCGCCTGGGCCGCGAAGCTCGCAGCGTGGGTGTTCCCTACGGACACGGTTTGGCAGGAGCAGTTCAAGAAGCGATTCTGCGTGCTGCCGGACGTTGCCTTCGACTTTCTCAGCGAAACGGGCACCGAGGTCCACACGCGGGTGCGGATCGACGATGACACCAAGACGGTTGTGGGCGGTGCGCTCTGGACGGAGGAGTCGCTGCCGGCAGAAACAATCTTGGCCGGCTTGGTGCAGTGCGACCGCGTGTTCTCCAAGGACGGCAAGGACGTGGAGGTCGCCGGCACGAAACTCGATTCCGCAGCGATCCTGAAGCGATTCGCAACCAACGACCCGAACAAGCCTCTGGTTCTGCAAATCGGTGGGAAGGCCACGGTCGGCCGCGGGCAGATGCGCTGCGTCTTCACGCCGGTGACCGGAGGTGGGCAATGAGCGTTCACACGCGGAGTCAGAAATTGGCCCAGGCGGCATTCGCCCGAGTTGCCTTGCACGACACGTCGGACAAGGATTATGTGAGTTTCGCCAAGAAATTCCCGGCGCTAATTCACACGTGCGGTCTGGGGCAAGCCGTTGCGTTTGCCCTCGCGAAGAACCACACCGACTATGTCGAAGACCTCGCGGCCGTGTTGAACGCCGGCGGCCATCCCGATGTGTCTTCTTCCGAGTCGCTCCATCGCCAAGCCCGCGAAGAAACGTTGACCGGTTACCTCCGCCTCAGTCGCGACGCCATTCACGCGGCGAGTTGGCTGAAACGGTACGTTGAAGCGGTTGCAGAGGAGGGCGAGTAATGCGCAAGTTCATCCTCGAACTCGCCGGTCCGTTGGATCGCCAAACACAGTTGCGGCCACAGGATCGGCGAGGGCAGCACAGGGACAGCGCAAACAATGGTGGCGACCACGCGGGTCTACTGCTGCAACGCTACCTCTGCGAGAACGCGACCGGCGACGGCGGCAACCCTGAGGAAAAGAGGGCCGTCTTACACGCGGCGATCAACGCCGCGAGGAGCGAGGAGGTTCGCGAGCTCCACCGCATCGCGTTCGATCACTGGTCGGCGTCGCTCCCGGAGGGATCGGTTCACGACGATCTCGCACCGCCCGAGCGAGGCGGGCGTCTGGTCGTCGGGCTGGGTTCGGAAAACATCCTCGAAACCGGTATCCGGCTCCACCACACTTACGGGATGCCGCTCATTCCCGGTTCGGCCCTGAAGGGACTGGCTGCTCATTACTGCCATCAAGTCTGGGGGGCAACCGACAAGAACTTCCAGAAGCCGACCGAACCCGAAGCCGAGGCGTACAGGCGGTTTCTCGGGGGACAAGGGCCGAGGCCCGAAGATAACTTCCATCGGCTCCTCTTCGGCACCACCGACGACAGCGGCTGCATCGTGTTTCACGACGCCTGGCTGACGCCCGACTCCCCGACGCCGCTGGTTCTCGACGTGATGACCCCGCACCACATGAAGTGGAACGAGGTCGATAGCCCCACCGCACCGACCGACTTCGACAACCCGACGCCGGTGCCGTTCCTTTCAATGACCGGCGCATTTCGGGTCGCGGTTTCCTGGCACGGCCCCACCAGCGACAAGGCCAAGAACTGGACCGAGTTGGCGTTTTCCTTGCTCCGCGACGCGCTCAAGGATTGGGGAATCGTCGGCAAGACGACGAGCGGGTACGGGCGACTCACGCTTCCTCCACCACCGCCTCCGCCCCCACCCCCGAGAAAGCGCGCCCACGGCGAGAAGGCCAAAGTCCGCATCATCGCCCCGCGGCCAAAAGGATTCGATGTGCAAGACGTGGAACCGGGACGAAACCCCGGCACGCTCACCGTGGGCACGCCGCCACCCGGTGTGGAAACGAACCCAAACTCGGTCGTCGATGTCCTGATTCATGTCGATGACGAGCGAAGGCCACAATACAAATGGCCGGTTGTGCCAAAGACGTAGCGGGGTGAGCGATGAAGGTTTTGCTTTGTTTGCTGTCCGATCAGCACGTCCCCAATCTGTTATCGGTTCACCACTACAAACCGGATCGGCTCGTGCTGATCGAAACGGCCCAGATGAAATCGCGGGGCGCCGCGGGACATTTTCTGACGGCCCTCAAACTCGGCGGCTTGGACTACGACGCGCGGCACCATGTCGAACCGTTGAACGCGGAAGACAACCTCGATTCCGTGCGGCAGGCCCTGCAAACTGCCTACGGCAAGCACCCCACCGACCAGTGGACCGCCAATCTCACGGGCGGCACGAAGCTCATGAGCATCGCGACCTACGAGTTCTTCAAGGCGCTGGGAGGGCACCTCGTCTACACCAACGTCGCAAGCCCGTCCCGGATTATCAACATCACTGGCAACTGCACCGACACCTGCGCTCACCGACCCGGGATCAAGGAGTTTCTGGCGGGATACGGCTTTGAATCCCGGAAGGCGGACGCCAAACTGGACGAGGCCGAAACGCGGGCACGCGAATGGGTGGGGTCGGCAATTCTGTTGGCACGTCACGCTTCTGAGAAGGATGCTCTCGCGCTCGACGATGCCGAACGGAAGCGGGCGCGGGACAAGGGCATCGAGCTACCAGCGGAGCGATTCGCTTTTCCCTGCGAAGAACTCCGCCAGAGTTGGCTCGGTGCGGCTCCCACCCGGAAGTTGACCAAGTACGAAGCCGAGTTCCTCACCGGCGGTTGGCTGGAGGTGTTCGTCTGGGATCTGCTCACGCGGCACGCCGACGCACTCGATGTCTGGGACATCCGGCTTGGCATGGAAGTCGGTCGGCGCGGCGACGCGTCGGGCAACGATTTCGACGTTGCTTTCATGCACGACCACGGGCTGTCGATGGTCGAGTGCAAGTCGGGTTCGCAAGGCCACGACCCCGGCAGCGACATCCTCTACAAAGTCGAAGCCGTCACGCGACAGTTCCGGGCCTTACGAGTCCGGTCTTCCTTGGTGACAACGGGTACGAACGTCCTCGACAAGCAAGGACGGGTGAAGGACGCCATCCGGACACGGGCCGAAATCTACGGCTGTCGAGTCCTGACCACGGAGCAGATCCGGCAGTTGGCATCCGACGCGGCGACCGTCGAGACCGTTCGAGAGGCGTTCTTCGGGGCAGTCCGTGAGTAACTCGTTCAACGGGGTGCCGGCATGATCCTCGTCAACTTCGGGCACCCGCTGACCGCAACTCAGCTCGCCCGCATCGGTGAACTCGCGGGAAGCACGGTCTCGCGGGTGATCGCGGTGCCCACGCACTTCGATCACGCTCGCCCGTTCGACGAGCAGGTCCGAGAACTGATCGCGACGATTCCGCTCACCGCCGAACAATGGCAGACGACTCCGGTGATCGTGAATCTGCCCAGCCTCTCGTCCATCGGCGGGGTGTTGCTCGCCGAACTCCACGGCCGGTGCGGCTTCTTCCCAACAACTCTGAGACTCCGCCCAGTTTCAGGAAGCACCCCTCCACAGTTTGAAGTGGCAGAACTTCTGAATCTCCAAACGGTTCGAGATCGGGCGAGAGACAAGCGGTAGCCCTGCTGGGCGCGTCCACGCCCTGTCGCGGTGATCTGGTACGATGGAAGTGGTCAAGCCGCGAGTGAAGTACGGAGGACGATGACCGCCGCCGCGACCAAGAAGCCGGTCCGCGTTTCGGCCGACGAAACGGTCGGGCCGTCCGTCACGTTCCCGGTCACCCAACTCGACCTGGTCCGCAGCCTGCTCGCCGCCAACCACGTCCGGTTCTGGGTCGATCACCACGCGATCTCC
>JAYUBA010000316.1:0-7426 GCA_043741075.1 Frigoriglobus sp. | reverse complement strand
GGTTGAGTACCTTGCGGAGCTTGATGAGCGCGGTGCGCATCTGCGTCTTCACGGTGCCGACCGGGGCGTTCCGAATCTCGGCGATCTGCTCGTAGGTGAGGTCGCCGTTCTGGCGGAGCAGGAACACTTCCTTTTCGTCCTGCCGCAGTTGGGAGATCGCCCGGCGCAACAGGTCGAGGGCTTCCTGGTCCTCGACCGCCTGACCGGGCGTTTCGTCCCGCGTGGGGATCATCAGGTCTTCCTCCGGGAGCGGGCGGCTCTTGCGGTTCCATGCCGAGCGCTGGTAGTCCTTGGCGGCGTTCAGCCCGACGCGGAAGATCCACGCGCGGAGGTTCTGCACGTCCGGCACGGAGGCCCGCGCCCGCCAGCACTTGAGGAACGCCTCTTGCGCCGCGTCCTGGGCGTCGTCGGCGTTGCCGAGCAGGTACAGGAGGGTGCTGACCAGTTCGTCGCGCACCCGGTTGAACGTGGCGACGAGCGCGTCATCGCCCGGCCGGTCCGCGGGGGGCGGGCCGGTGGGTGCCGGGGCCGGGGCGGGTTCCGTACCCGCGGGCGGCCGCACGATCGGTGGCGCGCCGGGTTTGGCCATATCCTCCTACCAATTACGACGACGACCGACCCGGAACCGATTGGCGAAATGCCGAATGACGCGAAAGGGCGTAAGCGCATGCTAGCGGCGACCGCCGCACCGCGGCAAGCGCAAACGGCTTCGGGCGGTACACAGACGAACGCGCGGCGCTTCCGGATGTGAGCGCGGTTCGCGGAAGCGAACGGGATCAATCCGCGCCCCCGACCGCGGCGCCGGACGGCACGAGTTCCCACACGCCCGCCCCGCTGTGATACCGCCACGTGTGGCCGCCCCCGGACACGACCAGCACGTACCCGCGGAGGTCGCCGGCCGGCGTGTACCCGACCGCGAGGCCGCGCGGGAACTTCTGACCCGCCGCCCGCGTCTCCTCGAGCGCCTTCGGGTAGTGACCGCGGGCCGACTTGTGTTCCTCCAGAATCGCGGTCACCGCCTCGCCCTCGGCGCGGACCTCGTTCGCGGACAGGCTGCCCAGGAAGCTCAGGTAGAACCAGTACCCCGCCACGCCGACCCACGCGCAGATCGCGACGGGCCAGAGGATCGACAGCACCCGGCTGGGCCGGTGCGGGAGCGGCGGCTTCATCGTGGTTCCCTTGCTCAGTCGGGTTGCGGCCCCTCACTCCGCGGTGTGCGGCCAAACGCTGTCGAACGCGGCCGTGCGGTACCGCGCCAGTTGCCGACGGTACAGCGCGCTCCGCGGGTGCTCGTCGGACAGCTTCTGCACCACCTTCACCGCGTCGTCGCGCTCGCCGCGGCGGAAGTACACCTCCGCCAACGCCTCGCGGTACGACGGCGAACCGGGGTCGGACGCCACCGCCGCCTTCGCGTACTTCAGGCCGTCGTCCAGCTCCCGCCGGCAGTGGCCCGACAGCGACGCCAGCCCGTGCCGCGCCGCCGGGCTGTCCGGGTAAGCCGCGAGCATCTTCTGGTACGCGCCCCACGCGCGGTTGAATAGCTCGTCGGCCTCCTTCTTCTTGCCGCGGCGGTCCAGGTCCGGCACGATGCCGGTCACGAAGTCGAGGTGCCCCGGTGTGACCGCGAGCACCTCGCGCGCGACTGCCATCGCATCACCGACCTTGCCCGCGTCCAAGAGCGCCCGCGCGTGGAAGCCGAGCAGGTCGTTCGGCACACTCAGGTACGACGCCGTGTCCACGAAGTACACGCCCTGGTTCCGCATCACCACCAGCAGCGACCGCTGGCCGCACGCTTCCGCGAGGGCGAAGTCGCCGACCAGCGCCGCGCCGCGGGCGCACTGGTTCATCACGTTGCCGAAGTAGTGGTCGCGGCTCCAGCACGCCTTCAGGATCAGCGCCACCTCGCGCGTGATCGCCTTCGTCTCGCCGCGGCGCACCAGTTCGTCGAGGAACCGGCCGCGGACCTTCTCGTTGCCCAGGCTCACCCAGTGCGACAGCGCGACGCGGCGCTCGCCCTCCTTCGCGTCGCCGGCCGTCAGCAGCGCCCGACCGCTGAGGTAGAGCGGGAGCGGTTGGTCGGGGAACAACTTCCACCCGGCCTCCAGCACGGCCGCGGCGTCGCGGTGCCGGCCGGCGTCGGAGAGGAGGTCGGCCCACTCGATCCACACGCGGGCCGGGTCCGGCGCGCCGTACACCCACGACCGCGCGCCGGTCGCGTCGGCCGCGTCGGCGCTGTCCGCGGTCAGTTCCGCGGCCATCTTGAACGCGGTCTCCGCGTCGTCGGTGCGCTTCGCGGCGCGGCACACCGTTGCCAGCGTGAAGTAGCGGTGGGCCTTCACCAGCCGCTGCGGGCCTTCGTTCGGCAGCGCCGCGGCCGAATCGCGGAGCAGCTTCACCGCCTCATCGACCGCGGCTGTCCCCGCGGCGCCGGTGAGGATGTCGCGGGTGCGGAGCATGGTCGCGCCGGCCGCGTCGCCGGGCACCTTCGCCGCGCGCAGCACCGTGAACAGCGCCTCGGCGGCGATCGGATCGTTAGGGAACAACAACTCGAAGGGCGACTCGCCCTGCGAGCCATCGACGCGGCCGTCGGCGAAAAGTACGGCGAACTGTGCCGCGTGCTCGCACGCGAGGTCACGCAGTCCGACCCGCAGTTCGGTACGGATCAGCGACCGATCCACAACGGAGAACCCTGCCGGACGCCCGGTGTTGTCGGTCAGCCCGCGAGCCACCTCGTTGAACAGTTGCACCGCGGCGTCCTTGTGCCCGGTCATCATCAGCACGCGGGCGCGGCGCAGGTTGAAGTCGAGTCGCTCGGCGGCCGAAACCGTCTCCTTCTCCTTCTTGCCGGTGCCGATCAGGTCCAGTGCGTCCTTGTACCGCATCCGGGCGATGAGGATTTCGGACAGCAGCGCGAGCTTCTTCTTCTTCTCCAAAAGCAGATCGGTGGCGGCGTCGGCGCGGCGGTTCGCGAGCAGCGCGACGGCCGCGCCCATGATGTCCGTCTCGGAGGCGAACTCGTCGGCGTCGGCGCGAACCTTCTTGGCCGCCGCGTCGAACTGCTCGGCGCGCCCGGCGAGCCGCATGAGCATCAGCCGCACCGCGTCCGGGTGGTTCAGTTCGCGGCCGGGTGCCAGGTCCGCGAGCGCCGCCCAGTTCCCCTCGTCTTCGAGCAGAATCTCCTTGTACGTGGCTTCCTCCGGCGCGTCGGGCAGGCCGGCGGCGGCCTCGCGCGCCTTCGCCCACCGGCCGGCGGCGCGGTACAGGTGCGCCAGCACGAGCTTCGCACCGTCGGTCTTGCGCCCGCTCTTGAGCAGCGCCTCGGCGCGGGCGATCGCGGCCGGCAGATCACCGCGGAGGACGTGGTACGCGGCGAAGTCGGCGACCCCGTCGGGCGTGGTGCCGGTCGCGTGCAGGCTAACGAGTTCGTCCGCGTCGGCAGTCTTCCCGGCGACGAGCAGGAGCGGCACCTCGCGCCGGACGAGCGCGGTGACGGTCGCGGTGAGCTTTTCGCGCGACTCCGGCGGCAGGTCTTTCTTCAGGATGGCGCGAACCGCGGACACGCCGGGCCGGCCCTTCGTGAGCAACTCGGCGACGGCCTCTTTGCGGACCGCGTCGGCGCGCTCCGGGTTCGGGTCGCCGGCCCGGAACTTGGCGATCAGTTTGAGCACGGCGGGCGGCGTGTCCGGCAGGACGCCCCACGCGAACTTGTCGAGCAGTTCGCGGGCGCGGCGGGCGGCCTCCGGGTCGTCGCCCTGCGCGGCCTTTTCGAGCGCGGGAATCGCCCCTTCGCCTCGAAGCCACAGGTCGCGTTGCGCCTTCTCGCGCACGCCGAACACCGGGTGACCGAGGTCGCCGACCAGCCCCTCGACCGTCGGCACCTCGGGCGGGTCGGCGGGTTGGAAGGAACGCGCCGGCACCGCGAGCAGCACGATCACCAGCCCGGCGGGCACCCACCTCATAGCAGCTCTCCGTGCGAAGTGCGACCCCTGCATCGTAGCCGCACGGCGCACGGGCGGGCAAGCGGCAGTGACAAAGGACGGGCAAAGTCGTCCGCCACTCCGCGGCGGTCTTTTTCGTGCCGCCGGTCGGCTTCGACGACTCACGTACAGCGGTAAGCGAAGACCGCTACGGAGTGGCGGACTACGTTGAACGCCACGAAACGCCGAAACCCCCGGACGGGTCCGGGGGTTCGGCGGGGCGGTTCACTGCGGTCGGTCACTCACACGGCCGGGACCGGCTGGCCCCGGCGGCGCAGGTAGCGGCCGAGGCCGATGAGCGGCATACCCAGACCGGCCAGCACGAGCGTGGCCGGCTCCGGGCTGCTGATCGGGGCCGGGATCTCCGAGCCCAGCGGCACCAGCGTGGAGGTGATGTTGCTGTCCAGGTTCCCGCTGGCCGCCGCCAGGTTGGTCGCGGTGAAGAAGCTCGACGTGGTGGTACCGAACGCCGAGGACGCCACGAAGTTGCCCAGCACCAACTGGCCGGACGGGATGCTCGGCCCGTTGTAGGTGAACGTCAGGTTGTCGATGGTCGGGTCGTCCTGCGGGTTCAGCCGGTCCGGGGTGGGCCCGAGCTTGGTGGTGCTGAGGCTCCAGAACTGCGAGTAACTCGGGTCGGGGGAGGCCGAATTCACCGAGCCGGACCCCGCCTTGTAGCCGGCGAAGTCGTAGATGGTGAAGTAGTTGCCCGCCTGCAACTTCATGTCGGTGGGCAGCACCACCGAGTACGTCCAGCGGAAGTTGCCGGCCTCCGGCTGGACGGTGACCGACACCGGCAGCAGGCCGGCGCGGGCCGGCGCGCCGGTCATCGCGACGGCGACCCCGGTGGCCGCGGCGACGACGAACAGACGGGCGATCCAGGTCCGACGAATCATGTTGGAAATCCTCCGTGAAAGGCGACACGTTGTTCCGACGCGGTCCGGGCCAAACCGCTCTGGGCCGGGGCGCCCGCCGATAACCCTCCGTCGGCGGCGGAAGCACCTGTCGGCTCCATCGGGCGGCATCTTTAAGCGAACCGGCGGAACGTGTCAACCGCATTCGCCCGGGGAAATGTGATTTCGGTAAATGGGGGAACTGCGAAGGCGAAGGGAGCGACGCGGCCCGGCGGCGCGGCGGGTTGGTGGAACCGCGCCCCCGTGGTAAGATCACCACACCCGCAACCGAGCCGAGGGACACGCGTGAGCGAGGAAGCGAAGACGGACGGCGGCGACCCGTGGTACGCCGACGGGCTGGCGTTCGCCTGCACCCAGTGCGGCAACTGCTGCACCGGCGCGCCCGGCTACGTGTGGCTCGCCGACGACGAGTTGGAAGCCCTCGCCGCGCACCTCGGCCGCCCGGTCGCGGAGGTCCGCGACCTGCACACCCGCTCCGCGCGCGGCAAGCGCACGCTCCGCGAACGGGCCAACGGCGACTGCGTCTTCTACGACCGCAAGAAGGGCTGCACCGTGTACCCGGTGCGCCCGGCCCAGTGCCGCACGTGGCCGTTCTGGGAGAGCAACCTCGAAACGCCCGAAGACTGGAAGCGCACCTGCGATACGTGCCCCGGCTCCGGCACGGGCGAGGTCATCCCGGTGGAAGAGATCTCCCGCCGCCTCCGGGTCGTCCGGTTGTGACCAGACTAAAACACAGACTAACCACAGAGACACAGAGGCACAGAGAAGGCAGGAGGAAGTTCGTTCTTCAAAAGCTCTTCTCTGTCTTCTCTGTGCCTCTGTGTCTCTGTGGTTAGTGCTTCTTCTCACCCATGTGAACCATGACCGATGGCGTGCGGCAGGACGTGCTCGCGGTGTACGCCGCCGCCGACGCGGCGGTCGGCGCCGCCGCCCCGCGGTGCGACGCGTCCGGCCGGTGCTGCCGGTTCACCGAGTACGGCCACACGCTGTTCATCAGCGCGTTCGAGGCGGAACTGCTGCTCGAATCCGCCCCCTCATACACGAGGCCGGTGTCGCGCGACGGGTGCCCGTTCCAGGTGAACGGCCTCTGCACGGCGCGGGACGCCCGCCCGCTCGGGTGCCGCATCTACTTCTGCGACCCGACCTTCCAGGAGCGCATGGTCGAAGTCACGGAGGAAGCGATCGCGGCGCTGAAGCGGGTCGCGGACGCGCACGGCACCGGCTGGCACTACGCCCCGCTCCACCACTTCCTGAACGCGCACCAAGCGCGGCCGGACGAACCGCCCGCGGCTACCATGACCCCGACGCGAGTGTCGCTGACCGTGTTGCCTTCCGGCGAACCCGGAGCGTGAGCCGTCTTTGTCTTGCCCTCTCCCCTTGCGGGAGAGGGTGGCGGCGCTTCGCCGACGGGTGAGGGGTACAGCTCAACGCGAGAAGAGGCTTTGGGTTGTCCGCGTAGGCCGACACCCCTCACCCGGTCGGCGAAGCGCCGACCACCCTCTCCCGCAAGGGGAGAGGGCAGTAAGAAAGACACCCGCCCCGCGCCACCTCGAACGGAGTCCCTTCATGCCGCGCTTCCTCGCCGCCCTCGCACTCACACTCGCACTCACACTCTCCGCCACAGGCGGAGATTGGCCCCAGTTCCTCGGCCCGAACCGCGACGACACCACCGCCGAAGTCGTCGAACCGTGGACGGGCGACCTCAAGCCGCTGTGGACCAAGCCGATCGGCGACGCGCACAGTTCGCCGGTCGTGGCCGACGGGACCGTGTACGCGTTCTACCAGCCACGGGGCCGGAACGCCGACACGCTCGGCGCGTTCGACGCCAAGACCGGCGAGACGAAGTGGCTGAAGAGCTACGACCGCGCGGAGTACAAGCCGCCGTTCGGCAACGGCCCGCGCAGCACGCCCGCCGTCAGCGGCGGCAAGGTGTTCACCTACGGCGGCCTCGGCATCCTCGCGTGCTGGGACGCGAAGACCGGCGAACTCGACTGGAAGGCCGAACCGCTCAAGGAGTTCAAGACCGGTAACCCGTTCTTCGGCACCTCCACTTCGCCCATCGTGGTCGATGGCAAGGTGGTCGTGATGGTCGGCGGGAAGGGTTCGGGCGTGGTCGCCTACGACGCGAAGACCGGCAAGGCCGCGTGGCAGGCGACCGACGACCCGGCGAGCTACTCGTCGCCCACCAAGGTCGGCAAGCAAATCGTCTTCCTGACCGGGGCGAACCTCGTCGGCCTGTCGGACAAGGGCGAGAAGCTGTGGGCGGTGCCGTTCGAGGGGAAGGTCGGGCCGATCATCGAGTCGAGCGCGACGCCCATCGCGGCCGGCGACCTGGTCATCGGTAGCACCGTGTCGAGCGGCGCGATCGCGCTGAAGCTGACCGAGAAGGACAGGACGTTCACCACCGAGAAGGCGTGGGCGAACAAGGCGCTGACGTGCTACTTCTCGACGCCGGTGGTGGTGGGCGAGTACGTGTACATGGTGAACGGTGCCGCGACCCTGAAGAACGCGTCGATCACGCTGCGGTGCGTGGAG
>JAYUBA010000315.1:0-7432 GCA_043741075.1 Frigoriglobus sp. | reverse complement strand
CCGGAACCGCTTGAGCTTGTCGCGGTACTTCTTCGTCTGCTCCTCGTCCATCTGCGCCTCGAACATGTCGGCCAGCCGCGAGATCGCCTTGAACGCCTCGTCCTTGTCCTGGTTCAGCACCGTCTCCACCATCGCGAACTCCCAGAGGGCGTCGCGCGGCTTCCCGCCGGCGAGGTACAGTTCGCCCATCATCGAGAAGCCGGTGGCGTGGACCGACGCGTCCTTCGTCTTGTTCAGCTCGGCCTTGATCTTGTCGATGCCGTCGGTCGGCTTGCCGCTCCCGCCGGCCGCCGCGGCGATCTCGTAGATCGCGAGCCGGTCCTTCTTCGCGCCGGCCGCGGTCTTGGCAAGTTCGGTCGCGGCGGCGCCGGCGGCCGAGTACGCCTTGCCGCGAATCTGGAGGTCGATCTCCTGGATCGCGGCCTCGAGTTTGGCGTCGGGCGGCAACTCGGCGTTCTTCGCCAGCCGGCCCCAGGTGCGGGCCGCGTCGTCGTACTTACCCAGTTCGATCTGGAGCCGCGTGGCGGCCCGCACCGCCGGCCACAGCTCCCACCCGGACTTGTACTCGTTCAGGAACCCGGCCCACACCTTGACCGCGTCCTCCGCCTTCGCCTTCCACCCCTTGTCGGCGTCCGTGTCGTCCACGATCTTGTTGTTGGTCATCGCGACCTTGAACTCCAGATACCGCTTCGTTCGCTCCGGCGCGGCGGCGGACTTCTTGAGCAGGTCCGCGTAGCCGACGCGGGCGGCATCGTACTTCTTCTCGTCCTCCTTCGTGGCGACGGTCCGGACGGCCTCGCGGTCCACGCCCGGCAGGTCGCCGACGGCGAACTTCACGACATCGTCCGGCGCGACGGTGACGACCACCTTGTCGAACTTCTCGCCGCCGAACACCTGGAACCCGGCCGGGCCGACCCGGAACTGCCCGTCGTACGTCTTGGTGGAGCCGTCCTTGCGGTCGCGGACGGTCACCTTGTCGGGGGTGTTCTGGGCGCGGACCGTGGAATCGACCACCGCCGTGAGCAGCCCCAGCAGCACCAGCCCGCGGATCGCCTGACGCATCATCGGTGAGTTCCCTTGGAAGAGGAGTCGGTTGTTGGGTCGCTCCGAGCGGGGGGCGTAAGCTCCCTGTGCGCCGGAGCGAACTACGTCGGAGCGAACTGCTTTGGAGCGGGCACAGGGGGCTTACGCCCCCCGCTCGGGAGAAAACGCGCCGCCCCGGCCTACGGCAGGCGCTCCAGGAACATTTTGCCGCCGGCGGCCCGGTACGCGGCCATCACCGGGGGCGTCTCCTTGAGCAGGTCGGCGTACCGGCGCTGCACGTCCGGCTCCCAGTCGGCGGCCGGGATCTGCTTCTCCATGTCCGCGAAATTCTTGCCGACATCGTCGTAGGTCTTCTGGAGTTTCGCCGCGTCCTTAACCAACTGCTGGTTGGCCTTCACCCGACACCGCTGGACATCGAAATACGCGTCGGCGAAGGCGTTGCGGTACTGCCTCACCTGTTCCGGGGTCGTCTGCGGGGTGAGCTTGGTGAGGCGGGCCTTGTGGAGGTTGAAGAGTGAGGTCCACTCCCGGAGGGCCTTGCTCCATTCGGGGTTGGCGGCCTTCACGTTGTCCCCGGCGGCCTCGCCCCGGCCCTCGTACACCGCCGCCAGTTCGCGGCGGAAGTACAGCCGCGTCGAGCCCCACCCCGGCTTCTCGTTGGTGCCGATGATGGCTTGCAGCATCTTCTCGGACTCGTCGAACTTCTTGCCCTCGCACAGCGCGCGGGCGATGGTCAGTTGGGCGATCGAGTAGTCGCGGATCTGGTTCTGCACCTTGCCCCGCAGTTCGGCTGGGAAATCTTCCGGCTTCTTCTTGTCCCAGTCCGCGAACTCCGGCGGCTTGATCTGCTTCAACATTTCGACCGCCTTGTCGTTCTCACCGACCCCCTGAAACATTTGACCGAGGAACAGGATCATCGCGGGCGTCAACTTCGGCACCGCGCTGATCTTGGTGATCAAAATCCCCAGCCCGGCACCCACGTCCTCCGCCTCCTTCTTCTTCCCCTGCTTGCGGAACGCGGCCATCTGCACGGCCATCTCGCGACTCAGCAGCTCCAGTACCGGCAGGTTGTCCTCGACGGTGCCGCCGGCCTTGACCATCAGGTCGAGCAGCGCGCCGGCCTCGGCGGCCTTGGACTGCTTCACCCGGAGCCGGAAGCCGGTCAGGATGACTTCGACGCGGCTCTTGTCCGCGGCGGCGGCCAGCGTCGCCACCCGCTGCTTCTGGACCGCGACGGATTGCGGGTCGCGGTTCTCCTCGCTGTCCGGCTTGGCCGGGTCGATCAGGTCGCCCTTGCCATCGGCCCACCCCTTGACCGTCCCGGCGAACAGCGGGCCGCCCGCCTGCACGGCCGCCAGCGTCGGCGCCAGCGACTTCTCCGCCTCGTCCAGTTTCGCCTTCTGTTCCGGGGGCGGGAGCTTGTCGGCGGCGGCCATCAGGTCGCGGGCGCGGAGGTACACGGCCCGCGCGTGCGTGTCCTGGGCGAGCATGGTCATCTCCAGCCCGTGGGCGTTCAGCGTCTTCACCCCGCCCGCGGTCGTCACCATGTGGTCGAACGTGCCGACGGTGCCGATCACCTCCTCGGCGATGGCGAGCGCCTCCTTGTAGCCGGGGTTGGCCTGTTCGGCGGCCGGGTCCGCGGTCCGCTGGGCGAACAGCAGCGACGCCAGCCGGCACCGGACGGACAGGTACGCGCGGACCTCGTCGTCCTGCGCGACGGGGGCCGGCTTGGGCACCCGCCGCAGGTCGGTGACCGCCCGCTTGAAGATCTCGGCCCGCTTCGCGTCCTCGGCCTTCTTCACCTCCGGGGGCGGCGGCTCCATCGTCGGGTCGGGCTTCACGTTGACGAGTTGCTGCGCCAGGTAGCCCTCGAGCAGGCGCGCGCTGGTAATCTGCGCGTAGCCGGGGCGGACCCTGAGCAGCACCTCGAACGCTTCCGAATGCCTCTTGTCCTCGACCAGCATGGAGGCGAGGCGGTGGCGGGCCATGTCGGTCGCGTTGTCGTTGGGGAACTTCTCGTCGAGGAACCGGGCCAGCGCGTACGCCCGGTCGCGGTCGGCCTGGCGCGCGGCGGCCACGAGTTCGGGGTCGTCGCCCTTCACCCGCGTGCTGGCAATGACGTAGCCGTTGAGGCCGAGCAGCCCGGCCAGGGCCGCCTTGCCCCCGGTGCCCTTGATCGTGCGGGCCACGTGCTCGCCGAGCACCGCGGTCTCGTACGGCTGGTCGGTCAGTTGGTAGAAGTAGATGAGCCGCATGAGCACGTCGGTCACGTCGGCCGGGTTGTCCTGCGGGGTCGCCAACTCGCGCGACCGCTCCAGCAGCGCGACGGCCGCGAGCCGCAGTGCCTGCACCTTCTTCTCGTCCGGCGCCTTCTTGCCCTCCTCCGCGGCCAGCTTACTCATCTGGATGAGCGAGGCCATCTGGGCCGTCTCGAACGTGGCGTACGCCTCGGCCGGCTGGTCCGCGTCGCCGAGCAACTTGCGGACGACGGCCATGCGCTGGCGGGCGGCGCGGGCGGTGAAGTCGTGGTCGGACTGGGCCAGCGCCCGGTACCACCGCTCGGCCTCGGTCAGTTGGGCGCGGGCGGTCGTCGTGATGACGACCGGCTTGCCGCCCTTCGGCGGCGGCCCGATGCTCGTCTCGGCCAGCGACTGGAGGACGCGGGCCAGGTAGTAGCGGACGGCGAACACCTCGGGCGACGGCTTGCGGGCGTTGCCGTACACGCGGAGCCACCCGCGCAGCTCCTGCTCGCTGGCGATCACCTTCGGGAGGCTCTTCTCGCCCAGTGCGGCGAAGTAGTTGCGGCGGAGCTGGAAGAACCGGGCCAGCCGCTTGCCGTCCTCGGACTCCAGCACGTTCGACTTGAGGATGGCGAGGACCTCGGCCGCCGCCTTGTTGAAGTCGTCCTGCTCGAACGTGACCTCGGCCGACCACGCGCGGGCGACCCACACCGTGCGGTTGGTCGGCGGCCCGTCCGCGAGCTTCCCGAACGTGCCCTTCGACTGCTCCAGGAACTTGTTCCGCTCGCCCTTCTCGGCCCCGGTCACGCGGCTGGCCGGCATGTACGTTTCGGCCGTGTTGAACTGGTTGATGCCGCCGGCGAGGTCGGCCTCGAACGCCTCCCGCTCGAGCGCCTTGCGGACGGCCGGGTCGAGGGCCTTGTCGTCGAGCCGGGCGCGGATGATGGCGGACGCCTCCCCGAACCGCTGGGCCGCGAGCAGGAACAGCGGGCGGGCCTTGGCCGCCTCCACCTTCTGCTTGTCCTGCGCCGCCTCGCGGGCCACGCCCTCCTCCTTCCCCTCGCCCGCCGGCGGGACCTCCATGCGCCGCGCCCGGTTCAGTTGCTCCTTGGCGTCCAGCGCGGTCAGCTTGGCCAGCGCCAGCAGTGCCTCGACGGCCCGCGGGTGCTTCGGGTGGGCGATGAGGAACCCGTTCAGCCCCTCCTTGGCTTCGGATACCATGCCCAGCCGGGTGCCCTCGTCCGCCTCCTCCTCGGACGCGTCCAGCAGGCACTTGGCCCGCTCCAGCGGGAGCGCCGCCTTGTCGTCGGCGGAGAGCGGCCGGCCCTCGAGTTCCTTCAGGTACTCCAGCGCCAGATCGACCTGCCCGTTCTCCCGCAGCCCGCGGACCAGTTCGAGCGGCGACGGCGGCTGGGCCGCGACCGGCCCGGCGGCGAGCGCGACGGCGGCGAAGGACCAGAGCCACGGGCGGTACGGGCCGGTGCGGAACGGCATGGCGTCTCCCAGCTACGCGGGTGCGGGCGCGGACGGATGTGAACTACGGTTCGGACGGTTCGGCCGCCGGCATAGTTCCACAGATGTGAATTCTGACGGCCCGGCGGGCGGAGTCAAGTGGCTGGGGGGAAGTGGTGAGTGACGAGTGACGAGTGACGAGTATCGAAGTCGTTTAGCGTGCGATCCAGCGGGTCGCGCCGCTGACAGAGGGGGCGACCCGCTGGGTCGCACGCTAAACGTACTCCTGCTTACCCCTGACTCATTACTACTTCTTCTTCGCCACCAGCTTGCTGATCTGATAATCCTTGCCGGCACCGGTGACCCAGGCGGCGAACGCCTCTCGGGTCTTCTCGACGAAGTCTTCGCCCGGCTTCACGACCGGGTACTTCCACCCGTCCTTGTCGGTCAGGCCGAGTTGGCTGAACGCCTGGTACGCGTTGGCCGCGTGCGGGTCGTTCGGGTCGGCCTTCCAGGTGCCCGCGGCGAGCGCCTTCAGCACGAGCCGGCTCTCGTCGGCCGGCACCTTCACGGTCTCGACCTCGCCCCCGCCCTCCGGGTACGCGCGGTACTTGTTCACCAGCACGCCCGCCGCGAAGGACCGGTCGCCGACCTTCTCCGCCTTCAGCGCCTTCGCCGGGTCGGCCAGCACCGCGGCCCCCTGCTTGACGAGCGCGACCTGCTCCTTGTAGCCGTCCGCCTTGGCGTCGGCCGGGGCCATGATCGGATTGATGACGTAGAACTCGCCGCCGTGGTGCTTGGTCAGGTAGAACAGCCCTTCCAGCCCTTCGGTGAGGTTCACCTGTTGCTGGAAGCCGCCGCGGCCGGGGCGGACGGGCGCGGCCGGATCGACCGGCGCGGGCGGGACGAACCCGACCTTCACGTGCGTGACGCTCGCGGCCCCGAACAGGCCGGTCTCCACCTTGATGACCGCGATCGTGTACGCGATCTTGTCCGGCGCGCCGGGCACGGGCGTGGCGTTCACCGTCTCCTTCTCCAGCGCGGTCACCTTGCCGACCACCACCGCGTCGGCGCGGACCAACTTCTCGATCGGGGTGAAGAGGCGGATGGCCCGCTTCGCCTCGACCGGCGTCGCGAGAACCAGGGCGGCCACGGCCGCCGTCAGAACGTAGCGAATCATGGGAGTCTCCGGGATGTTGTGTTTGCAAATGACGATTGACCGATGCCCCACTGATGACGCAGGCCGCCTGTATTTGTCTGGCCCTCTCCCCTTGCGGGAGAGGGTGGCGGCGCTTCGCCGACGGGTGAGGGGCGCTGAGCGAAACGAAGAATGCGAAGCGGTCTCGATGCGCCGAGGTTACCCCTCGCCCGGCTCGACGACTCGCCACCCTCTCCCGCAAGGGGAGAGGGCCAAACCAAGAGTTCTCCCGAGTGGGTCATTCCCAATGGTTACTTCGCGGCCTTCGACACGACCTTCTTGATGCGGTAGTCCTTGCCGGGGCCGGCGAGCCACTTGGTGAACGCGTCCTTCATGACGCCCGCGTAGTCCGGGGCCGGCTGACCGGGGACGGCCGCGATGACCGGCTGGTTCCACCCGTCCTTCGCGGTGAGGCCGAGTTGGCCGAACGCGTTGAACGCGTTAGGCGCCCCGAACCGACCGGCCTTCCACTCGCCCTCGGTCAGCGCCTTGAGGATGAGCTTGCTCTCGTCGGCCCCGATCGCGACCTGTTCCGTCTCGCCGCCGAACGTCGGGTACGCGCGGTACTTGGTCACCATCACGGCCGCGGCCTCGGCCCGCACGTCGGCCTTATCGCTCGTCAGCCCCTTCATCGGGTCGGCCAGCACCGCGGTTACCTTCTTCACCTCCTCCAGCGTCTTCTTCCCCTCGGCGGTGGTGACATCAATGGGGACGTTCATGCCGGCGATCACGTAGAAGTCGGCGGTCGGGTGCTTGGCGAGGAAGAACAGCGCCTCCTGGCCGACCTTGAGTTCGGGCGCCTGGAAGCGGGGCCGGCCGAGGGGCGGGCGGATGCCGCCGCCGGGCGGGTTGAGGTTCGGGTCCGGCTTGGCCGGCGGGACGAACCCGATCTTGATGTGCGTGAGGTTGTCCGCGCCGGCCATCGCGGCGTCGATCTTCACCACCGCGACCCTATAGGTCTGCTTGTCCTTGGCCCCGGCGTAGGGCAAGGTCGCATCGACGGTGTCCTTCTCGATGGCCGTGACCTTACCGGTGAGCACGACCGGGGATGTGATCGCCATCTGACCGGGCTGGGGCGGGGCGATCATTAACGCGACGGCCGGGTCGGGAACGGCCGTGATGGCGGCCCCCGCGATGGCCGCGGCCAGCAGATACCGACGCATGTTGAAGCTCCGATGTGTGGAGAGGCGAATCGGACGGTGCCGATTCAGTCAAGACGGTGCGGGTGGCCGAATAGTTGTGCCGGGCGCGGATTGTCTTACCGCGTTAGACCGGTGCCGAACGGCGCCGCGGGCGAAAAACGCTCGCCCGCCCATTGATCTCACGGCGCAACGGGTTTACGCTGACAGTAAGATCGTACCCCGTGTGGGTCGGTCTCCCGGCCGCCCGGTGGTATCCCCGTACCGCCGGGCGGTGTTGTTTTGAACGCGGAGCGGCGGTCTTTGTCTTGCCCTCTCCCCTTGCGGGAGAGGGTGGCGGCGCTTCGCCGACGGGTGAG
>JAYUBA010000314.1:0-7447 GCA_043741075.1 Frigoriglobus sp. | reverse complement strand
TTGAGCACACGGCAACCAGTGGGTTGGGGCACCACACGAATCGGTGCAGAACTCAGTGACGCCGAAAGGCGTTGAGCACGAGGGCCCGCCGCCCAAGTGGGTCGCCCTGTGGGTGGTGCAGAACTCAGTGACGCCGAAAGGCGTTGAGCACACGGTGCAAGATGTGATCGACGGTTTTGTGGGGCAGTGCAGAACTCAGTGACGCCGAAAGGCGTTGAGCACGACACGCTGGCGTATTTGTGGGTCGCGCCCGCCGAGTGCAGAACTCAGTGACGCCGAAAGGCGTTGAGCACAAGCTGTCGCGCGAACTCGAACGGAAGGTGCTCGCGCTGTGCAGAACTCAGTGACGCCGAAAGGCGTTGAGCACAGGTCGTCGAGCGACACGCCCATCCCGCGGTACGGGGTGCAGAACTCAGTGACGCCGAAAGGCGTTGAGCACTCGGGCGAGCCGGTCTACACCGCCAAGGCTCTCGCGTGCAGAACTCAGTGACGCCGAAAGGCGTTGAGCACCCGGCCGGGGACGTGCCCCACGACCTCCACGTCGTGGCGTGCAGAACTCAGTGACGCCGAAAGGCGTTGAGCACTGGTGCCCGAGCTCGTGGGCCACCACCCCGTACGGGGTGCAGAACTCAGTGACGCCGAAAGGCGTTGAGCACGCGAGCTGGTGTACGGGTACGGAGAGTTGAGGGTCGGGTTCTCGATGACCACCCGCGCCAAGGGCAAGCCCCGCTCAACAGCGCAATATTCGGAGATGGTGACTGTACTTGCCTTGCGAGCGGGCGGAAACCAAAAACGCCCTCGCGTGCGATGGATTCGCACCCGAGGGCGTTTGAGTTTCTCCGAACCGTCAGCCGATCTGGCACGCCACCTTCGCGGAGAGCGCGTGATCGCGTTCGGCGTAAATCTGCGTCGTGTCGGCCTTGCTGTGGCCGAGGGCGACTTGTGCGCCCTCCAGCCCGAACAGCCGGCGGGCCTCGGTGGCGAACGTGTGCCGGATCTGGTTCGGGTACCAGCGGTGCTCCTTCCGCCACGCCTTCACTTCGTCCCGCTGTTGGACCGTGAGCCGCGCGTGCCACTTCGCGGCCGTCTCATCCTCCCGTTGCGCGAGCGGGGCGGGCGGCGGGAACATCCGGTCGCACGCCCGCTCCACGGCCTGCCGGTAACCGCTCACGGTGTACGCGGTGTTCTCCGCGGTCGGGAACACCGGCGCGTTCGGGTCGGCGGGCTTGTACTCCTCCAGCAGTTGCTGGCCGCGCGGGCCGATGGCGATGGTGCGGGCCTTGCCGCGCCAGGTGTTCTTGTGCGCGGTCGGGCGGTACGTCCAGGTGTCCCCGGTCGTGTCGATGTCCCGCATGCGGAGGGCCACGGCCTCACCCGGCCGGGCGCCGGTGAACCGCTGGAACTGGATCAACCCACGCACGCCACGGGGCACCAGCGGCAGCACCGTCTCGATGGCGGCGAGCGCGACCGGGGCCACGGGTTCCGGGTCGTGGGCTTCGCTGCGGCCTCGCTGGAGTCCCTGTACGCTCGCCAGACGCGCCAGCACTTCGGCGGGGACCAGTTCTTCGGACACGCCCCACTTGAAGATGGACCGCACGCGGGTGACGGACTTGTTGACGGTCTTGCGGCACCACCCGAGTTCGACCATGCGCGCCCGCAGGGTCTTCAGCGCGTTCGGACCGAACTCGCGGACAGGGAGGAACGCGAACAGTTCCTTCAGGGGCTTGCCGACTAGTCGGAACGACCAGATCTCGGACGTGGGTTTCCCGTCGGGATGCCGGTAGTGCCGCTCCGCGTGTTCGAGGAACCCGACCAGCAGTTCCGCCACCGTGATGTCGGCCGCGCTCGGGCCGGTGATCGCGGTGGCGGTGTTTGTGCTGACGGCTTGCACGCGGCGGGCGTACTCGGCTTTCGATTCGGGACTGCCGTAGACGCCGAGGTAGACCGTTTTTCGCGTGCCGCCCGGAAGGGTGATCCGCATGACGGCTTGCCCGCTGGCCTTGTGGTGCTGGTAGCTGGGGACGGTGTTCTTGGGACGTGACATGGTGCGGCAACTCCAGTTTCGGCGTATGACTACGCCAAATCCCTGAGTTTTCGTGCCGCACACCGGACCACCCGGCGGTAAGCTAACTGCTTCGGAGACAAGGGCTTCTGACGAGTCGGGCTGACAGGATTTGAACCTGCGACCTCTTGGTCCCGAACCAAGCGCTCTACCAAGCTGAGCTACAGCCCGTCGTTTACTTCGTGGGGTCATGTTAGCGGCAGGGGCGAGGGAGTCAATACCAGCACGCGAACCGTTGCCATCGGATTCCCGCCCCGTCATACTAAAGACACCGGCACCCGCACCCGGTTCGCGCGCGGTGCCCGGATTCATCCCCGCTCCGCGTCGCGGCCCGTCGGCACAACACATGATGCACCCCCTGCTCGCCGTGTTCACCCCCGCGCTCGCCGCCGGGGCCGCCGTCGCCGCGGTCGGCGTGCCACTCGTCGTCCACCTCCTCTTCCGCAAGCGGTACCAGGTCGTCACGTGGGCCGCGATGCGGTTCCTGCTCGTCGCCGAGCGGCGCCACAAGCGCCGCATCGACCAGTGGTTGCTCCTCGTCCTCCGCACCGCCGCACTCGCCCTGTTCCTCTTGGCCATGATCGCCACCACCGCCTGGGCCGAGCGGTTGTGGCAAGCCATCAAGCCCGGCACAGCGGAGACGGTCGCCAACGTGCCGCGGACGCACCACGTCATCGTCCTCGACGCGTCGCTCAGCATGACCGCGAAGACCGAGGACGGGCCGACGCGGTTCGAGCGGGCCGTCGCACAGGCGGAGAACCTCGTCCGCTCCGGCAACCCCGGCGACGGGTACACCGTCCTCGTGATGGCCGGCACCGCGCAACCGGTCGTCCCCGGTCCGTCCAACGACCCGGAGAAGGTCGTCGCCGAGTTGCGGAAGGTGAAACCCACACACGGCACCGCCGACCACGCCGCGGCGCTCGCGTTCGTCGCCGATATCCTCACGAAGTCGCCCCGCGCGTACCCGCGCCGGCAGCTCACGTTCTTCACCGACATGCAGCGCGCGTCGTGGGCCAACGCCATCCCGCGCGCCGAGAACAGCACCGCCGAAGTGTGGCAGCGCATCCTGTCCCGGTCCGATGTCGCCGTGGTGGACACCGCCCGCGCCGATGTCGATAACCTCGCGGTCGCCGAACTCAGCCTGTCCGAACCGATGCCGCTGGTCGATCAGCCGGTGTCGGTCACGGTCACCGTCGCCAACCTCGGCCGCGCCGAGCGGAAGAACGTCCGCGTCGATCTGCTGCTCGGGCGGCCGTCCGGCGGCACCGATTCTCTGGTGTCGGTCGGGCAGAAGCCGATCGACGTGATCCCCCCCGGCGGGCGCGGCAGCGTGAAGTTCGACCTCTCCGGCCCGACCGGCTTCCGCGACCGCGGCATTCACGTCCTTCAGGCGAAGCTCGTCGAGGGCGACGACCTCCCGGCCGACGACAGTCGCGCGCTCGCGGTCGAAGTGCGCGACGGGCTGCACGCGCTGCTCGTCGATGGCAAGGCCGACCCGAACCCCGACCGGCGGGCGGCCTACTACCTGGATCGGGCGTTCTTCCCGCCCGGTACGAAGCCGACCTCCACACCCGCCCGGCCGCGCACCGTGTCGCCGGGCGAGTTCCTCGACCCGGCCGTGTGCGACCTCGCCGGCGTGGACTGCGTCTTCTTCTGCGACGTGCCCAACCCGACGCCGGACATGGCCGCGAAGCTCGACGCCGTGTTGCGCCGCGGCGGCACCGTCGTCATCGGGCTGGGGCCGAACGCCGCCGCGAGCCGCGCCCAGTACAACGCGGTCCTGTACCGCGACGGCAGCGGCGTGCTCCCCGGCGCGCTGGGCGAGGTCGTCACGGCGACCGGCCCGGACGACCCCGGCTTCCGGCTCCACGCCGACGACGACGAGTACCGCAAGCCGCCGCTCGTGCCGTTCAACGACGACCGGTTCCGGGCGGGCCTCATCAGCGTCCCGTTCCGCACGTACATGAAGCTCGACGCGCCGCCGGACGGCCGCGCCCGCCGGATCATGACCTTCGCCCGCACCGGCGGCCCCGCGCCCGACCCAAAGGCCGGTCCGCGCGCGAAGCCCGATCCGGCCCTCGTCGAGTGGACCCGGCACCGCGGCCGAGTGTACGTCTACACCAGTACGTTCAACGAGGACTGGAACGACTGGCCGAGGCCGCCCACCTATCTTCCGTTCTGGAACGAGTTCCTGAAGTACTCCGTGGCGAATCCCGACCGGCACACGCTGCGCGTCGGCGAGGCGGTCGAAGAGTTCTTCCCCGCGAGCGCCGCCGGGCTGACGGCCGGGCTGAGCGGCCCGGACGGGCTTTCGGCGAACATCCTCCTCGCGCTTCAAGACGAAGCCGGCGTGGCCCGGTTCAACACTACCGCGGTGAGCGGCCTGTATCGGATGGGGCTGAACGGCTCCCGCGACCGCGTGTTCGCGGTGAACGTCGCGGAGGTCGTGCCCGGCGCGCCCAGCGAGTCGGACCTGCGCCGCCTCGACGCCAGCGAGTTCAAGGCGGTGAGTCCGGCGGTGCAGGTGGTGCAAGACCCGATGGACGTGAAGCCGACCGGCGAGAGCGGGGCGGTCGTCACCACCGCGCCGAAGCCGCACGGCCCGATGCTCGCGCGGCTCGCGGTGCTGCTCGCCGTACTCGTGCTGGCAACGGAGCTTCTGCTCGCGTGGCGCCTCGGTCCGTCGCGCACCGCGGCGGGCGCGTCCTCGAAGGCCGGCGGGCGGCTCGTGCTGCGACTGGCCGGCACCGCGGGCGCGCTGCTCCCGCTGGCCGTCGCCGCGCTCGTGCTCTTCACGGTCATCCACGCGGAGCGCACCGGTAACCCGCTCGGGTTCCTGCCGCACGGCATCCGGTCCGGGGTCGAGAACGCCGCCGGGGTTCCCGCCGCGGCGCCCGGCGAGGGGACGAAGTGGCGGCTCGAAGGGTTCACCGCGTTCTTCCGCAACGGGGTCACCGACCGCCGGGTGATCGCGGCGCTGGGGCTGGCGTGCGCCGCGCTCGCGCTGGGCGTCTACTGGCTGGAGCGCCGCGCCGCCGGCGGGGTCGGGCGCGTCGTCGTGCCCGCGCTGCTCCGCTCGGCCACGTTCCTCCTCGCGCTGTTCGTGCTGCTCGGGCAACTGCGGCTCGCGTTCGACCGCGAGGGCTGGCCCGAAGTCGTCATCCTGATCGACACGTCCGCGAGCATGGCGAAGGCGGACGAGTTCAAAGACCCCGCGGTGCGCGCGAAGGCCGAAGAGCTGGCCGGCACGACCGACCTCTCGCAGGTGAACCGGTTGCGGCTGGCACAGATGCTCCTCACCCGCAAGGACGCCGATTGGCTCGACCGGCTCCTGAAGGAGAAGCAGGTCAAGGTTCACATCTACGCGGTGGACACGCAGACGCGGATGCTCACGACCGTAGACGACGAGTCGCAGACCGCCGACGGCCGCGCCGCCATTGAGAAGCTGAAGCCGGAGGGCGACGGGTCGCACCTCGGCGAGGGCGTCGAGTGGGTGCTGAAGGACTTCCGCGGCAGCCCGCTCGCGGCCATCATCATGTTCACCGACGGCGTGACCACCGCCGGCGACGACCTTCCGAAGGCCGCCCGCGCCGCGTCCCTCGACGGCGTGCCGCTGTTCCTCGTCGGCGTCGGCGACACATGGGAGACACCCGACCTCGCGCTCACCGACCTGCAAGCGGAAGACGTGGTGGGTCGCGGCGACCGGCTGGTGTTCGAGGCGCGGCTCACGGCCCGCGGCGACGTGCCGGCCGTGCCGACCACGGTATTCCTCAAGGAGAAGATGCCCAACGGCAACCTCGAAGACCGCGGGCAGGCGACCGTCACGCCCGACCCGTCCGGGAACCCGGTGTCGGTCACCGTCGCGTACACGCCGATGGAGGCCGGCGAGAAGACGTTCGTGCTCGTCGTCCCCGCCGTGCCCGGCGAGACGAACAAGCGGAACAACGAACTCGAACGCACGGTGCTGGTCACCGATTCGCGCCGCATCCGCGTCCTCTATGTGGAAGGTTACCCGCGGTACGACTTCCGCTTCGTGAAGGTGATGCTGGAGCGCGAGTCGGAACGGTCGCTCGGCGGCAAGTCGGTCGAGGTGCAGGTGATCCTGCTCGACGCGTCGAAGGGCTGGGCGGAAACCGACCGCTCCGCGTTCCGCGGCGAGTTCCCGACGCGGACCGAGCTGTTCGGCTTCGACGTGGTGGTCCTCGGCGACGTGGACCCGAAGCAGATCGGCGGCACCCGCGCCGCGGTCGTGCTGCGCGACCTCGCCGACTTCGTGAAGGTGAAGGGCGGCGGGCTGCTGTTCCTCTCCGGCGAACACGGCACGCCGGCCGCCTACGCCGACACGCCGCTCGCGGAGGTGCTGCCGGTGGTGCCCGGCGACGCGCCGCCCGCGACGCGCCCGCCCGAGGAACAGCCGATCGCCGAGGAGTACCAGCCGCGGCTCACGCCCGCCGGCCGCATGCACCCGCTGTTCCGGTTCTCCGCGGACGAGGCCGAGTCGGCCCGCGTCTGGGGCAACTTCAAGCCGCTGTACTGGTACGCGAAGGGCTACCGCCGCAAGCCGCTCACGAGCGTGCTGGCCGAACACCCGACCCGACCCGCGGAGGGCGGCAAGCCGGGCGAACTGCACCCGCTCGTGATCCAGCAGTTCGCCGGGGCCGGGCCGGTGCTGTTCCTCGGCTTCGACGAGACGTGGCGCTGGCGGTTCCGCTCCGACGAGGAGCACTTCGACCGGTTCTGGATGCAGGCGATGCGGCTGCTGTCGCGGTCGCGCATCCGCCGGCCGGAACTGCGGGTGCTGCCGAAGACGGAATTCCGCCGCGACGAGAAGGTGACGGTGCAGGTGCGGTTCCCGATCGAGGCGCCCGCGCCCGGCGGCGACGCGCCGGTGCGGGTGTCGATCACACGATCCCCGCTGGCGAAGCCCGACGGCGCGCCCGGCGCCGGTGCCACCGAGACCGCGACGCTCGTCCTCACCCGCGTCCCCGGTCCGGCGGTGCAGTTCGAGGCCACGCTCGCCCGCGCGCCGGAGGGCGAGTACCGGTTCGAGCTGACCGACCCCGACGTGCCGGGGGCGCGGCCGTCGGCGACGGCGCGGGTGCTGCCGCCGATGAACGAGCGCGAGCGCACGGAGATGAACCGCGCCGACCTGACCGCGGCGGCGGCCATCTCCGGCGGCGGGTTCTACACGCTGGCGAACGCCACCGACGTGTTCAACGACCTGAAGAACCTGCAAAAGGTGCCGCTCAACCAGACGTGCCCGCCGGTGCCGCTGTGGAACCAACCGGCCGTCTACGCGCTGGTGATGGTGTTGCTTCTGACCGAGTGGCTTTTGCGGAAGCGCGAGCGGCTGTTATGATTGGTGGTTGGAACCCAGTTGCCCCA
>JAYUBA010000313.1:0-7451 GCA_043741075.1 Frigoriglobus sp. | reverse complement strand
CGTGGAGCATGAGATCGGACATGGACTGTACCCTCTGTGGTGTGAAGAACCGATTGCCCCGGCGGTGTGCCGGTGCGGATCGGACCCTACGGAGGGGAAAAGAGCGGCGCAAGGAACGAGGGTGCCCGCGGGCGGGGTGATGGAATAAGCGGGGTGGCGGAGACGCGAAAAACCCCGCAAGCGTGCTGCCACGGCCAAAAGTGGGAAATCGCCGAAAGCGCTCACGGGCAAGTTTCAGCACTTCCCGGGGGCGGCGAGTCAGAGGTTGTCGTGGTGGTTGACTTCTCCGCTGGAGTGGACGCACAGGCGACCCTTGTAGACTGCGAGTACGGCGCGGGTGGCGCCGAGGAGAGTGACTGCGGAGTGCTGCAAATACCGGTGCCCGGCCGGTCGCGATCGGTGGGTTATAACCCGGGGCAAAAGGCGGGTACGAAGGGCGGACTTTCCGCCCACCCGGATGCGGGTGTCTGGCTCTACCGGGTGATGCTGTTGATCCGCGGCCGATCCCAATTGCGCCGGCGTGCAGAGTCGTCGAGGTCTCCAGGGGGCCGCGGCCACTCGCGCCCGGCGGTCAACCACGCACGGCAAGAAGAGACTGCGAACCCGCGCTCACACCGGAGGGACGAGCCAAAGACGCCGACAATGGGAATCGCCGCGGTACGCTCGGGTGGTGGGGAGCGACGTGCATCAAGGCACGGGCGGGGAAAACAATCCCGACGCGATCGGGGCCCCCAGGTACACCTGCCCCAGGGCCCGCCCGTACCCGCGGCACACGCCACCAAGGGCTTCGGGCATGTGGCAAAGCCGGCGATTCTACGGTCGCTTCCCACGGCGGCTCGCAATCGATGTGCCGCCGCGTCAAGAGTCTTCGCCCTGCCCGCGCAGGCGTTCCGCGGCATCCGCCAAGGGGACTTCGGTGACGACCGGGGCGGGCGGAGGGGGGAGATAGATCGGCTGGAGGCGGATTTGCTCGATGGCGGCCCGCGTCCGCTCCTCGAATCCCGCGCGCGGGCGGGTCGGGCGGAGGGGACGCACCCGCCCACGACGCACGCCCCGGCGGTCTCGTGCGAACCGCTCCCCGATTCGAAGGGTCGCGAGCGCGGTCCGGTACTCTTGCTCGTGCAACTGCGGACTCTTGAAATAGGCTTCGTCCGCCTCGCGGTACTGGCTCAGGAGCGTCGCCGACTTCCGGCTGCTCCGCAGCAGGACGTGGCCGTGCGGGTTGCGCGTCTCGCCATGGCTCTCGGTGACCACGGGCTCGACACCCGCCCGGACCTGCCGGGTGCGGGTGTAGTGGATCTCGTGAGCGTCGAAGGTGGCGTTCGCGAGCACTTTCGCACCGAGTTCCTGGTCCGCGGGAGAGAGCGACTGGTACCACGCGAGCGACGGCGTGTTCGCAAGGACGGACTCGAAGAGCGCAGGGTCGCCGAAATCCAGAGAACTCTGCGTAATCAGGTGGATCGCGAGACCCGCTTTCCGCAACTCCTGGAGGGCACTCAGGACGAACGGGGTCACGAGGCCGAGCGCCCCAGCCTCCTCCAGCACCAGCACGACCGGAAGTGGGGCCTGGGTCTCGGCGAACTCCCGGCGGACGGCGTGGATGATCTGCATGCCGGCCAGGAGGAAGAGCGTCCGTTTGATCTCCCGCGAGCGAATCCCTCCCCCGTCGAAGGCGATGAGTCGGCGGTCCCGCAGCGCCTGCCCCCAGTCGAACGGACCCGGCCGCGCGCGGAGCCGCACCACTTCAGACCCGCACACGATATCGAGAAGCCGCCGCGCCGCCCCCGTCTGGATCTCGTACTGGACTTCGTTGCGCCGCCGCAGTCGCTCCAGGTCGCGGAACCGCGCGATTGTTTCGGGGTGCGCACAGTCCCGGAGCAGGCGCTCGTACTCCGGTGAGCCGACCCGGAACGCGGCGGGCAGCGAGGTGAGCGGTTCGGCGTCCGGTTGGAGCAGGCAGAGCGTGATCGCCGCCTCCAGCCACTCTTTCGTGAGCGGCCGGTCGTTGAGGGTGGCAAGGTTCCGCTGGACGAGGAAGCACTGGGCCAGCTCGTCCCGGGTCTCGGCGTCTTCGAGCAACCGCTGCGACGGATCGGCCGCCGTCGAGCGGGGGAGCATGTTCCAGCAGAGCACCCGGTCGGTCCGGTGTAGCGGCTCGTAGACGACGCGGTCCGTATGACCGCGGGCGACCCAGTGTCCCGCCGTGCGGAAGGCCAGCGGCCCGTGGCCGTCGAGGAGGACGATCGCGGCGGCGGCTCGGTCGGCAAGGCGGACGAGTTCGACCATCTCGCCCTCGCTCTTGCCGCTTCCCGTCGAGCCGACGATGAGGCGAGAGGTTTCAGGTGCGGGGGGATGGTACAGCCGGGAGCGGAGCCAGTGGAACACGCGCGGAGCATAGGCGGCATCCCGACCGCGCGGAGTCGGGAGTGCGCCCGCGGGCGGCGGGCGCTCCGAGAGCGACGGCGGAGCACCGATGGTTTGACCGTCCTGCAGCCAGAGGATCGCGTCCGGGGCGTGTGAGAGGAGCCGATCGAAGACTTCCTGCACCGGGTTGATGAGATGACGGTTTCGCCCGCGCGAGTGGAACGGTGTCTCGACCTGTCGGAAGCGGTCGGGCTCAACGGAACTCCGGATGGCACGGCAGGTACTCTCGCCGAGGGACTGTTATGGGAAGATGTCCGGGAGCTCGTCGAACGGGTGTTTCAAGGTGGTCCAGTCCGAGTCGGCGACGTACGCCTGCCTGACCCACGTGGGCGTGGCGGTGCGGACGATACTCGAAACCGCCGGAGTATCCCCAGATCCGCCGACCGACTTCGTCGCGTTCGCGGACCTGCCCGCCACGCATCCGGATGCACAAGCGATCGAGACCTCCGTCCGGCTCGGTCTCCTCACCGGCAAGACCCGATCCCACCGACGGGACACGCACAATCGTTCGGTCCGACAGACCCGCAACACGCGCGGAAGACACGGCGATCCTGTCGCGCCTCCACAACCGGGTTCGATGACGGGGACAGATCGGCGTGCCGCACCGTCCAGTGGCGGACCATCGTGCGTTTCGCGCGGGAGGGCCGCCGTGTTCCCGCTGTAATCCCGCCAGATCGCCCCGTGCGGCGAGTCGAGTGCGTCGGTCATCGTTGCGAACAAGGCTGTGCTGCGGACGCACTCCGCCCGTCCCCGCAACCCCTCGCGCCGGGCCTCCGTCGAGCACACCCAGAGGCAGAGGTGCGGACAGTTCCGATACTTCCGAAACCTGTCCCGCACGATCTGCGGATAGCCCATCGACCCGCGGTCGCACTCCAGGTAGTACACGACCCCGTTGATCCATGCCTCGGCGTCCGGACGGACGGCGGCGTCCGTGACGTGCGGGCCGCGGAGAATTCGTCCGGCGTGGAGTCGCAGGCAGAGCGCGGTCAGTTCCACCTCGTGGAGCAGGGAATCGGCCTTCGGCCGGTAGCGGCAGTAGACGTGCTCGGGGCGACCGGTTTTCCGGCAGACGGTGCCGACGAGGCGGATGCGTCTGCGCTGGGCGAGTCGGCGGAGCCGCTTCAGCGCCTTGTTCCGGTTCGGGAACCAGCCGAGATCGACGAGCATCGCGGCGGTGACGGGGTGCTGCGCGAGGAGCCAGAGTATCCGATCGTCCCGCGCCTTTGCGTAGCGGTTGCTCTCGGTGGGAGCGTCGAAGGGGAGCGGGGCGGGTGGCATGACGTGCGCACTGTAACGGCGGGACGATCGCCCGAGACAGGGGTGCGAACGCCTACGGGCGGATCCGATCGGCTCCGAGGCCGCACGCGGCGACGGAGGACCCCGGGCGGCACGCCCTGGCCCCACAAGTCGGGCGTCTGCACCTCGCACATCATCGCGCGGTCCCGGCCGGTGCGGGTCGAAAGCCACGCGGGGAAGTCGAGGCGGAAGGCGACCTGCTCCGAGACGCCCGACCGGGTGTTGCCGGAGAGCGCCGCCGCCAGCGTGTTCCCAGGGAGGGCCTCGCACTCTGGGAACCCGCCGCACGTGAACCCGAACCGGGCCTGGGCGGGCGGGTTCATTGCGTCCCCTGCCTTGCCCCTCCCGCAGAGCCGGCGGCCGCTGCGCACCGCGAGGACGGCGGCGGTGGCGAGCGCGGTCGAAAACCCGCGGACGTCCGTGCCCCGTTCCCACAGGCGTTCGCTGTGAAGAACCGGGAGCGCCTGCAATGTGCAGGCGCTCCCGTAGCGTAGGTGTCTTCAAGAGGGGCGGGAGGGAACGTAGCCGTCTGCGGGCGAGTCCGTGCATGGGAACGGGCAGAGGCGAGGTGGCGTTGACCCGATGGAAGGCGAAATCCGTGGTGTTGTCCGCGATAGAGCTATACTGTAACTTCACAAAGTCTGTGAAGTCACGGAGCGCTCGAATGACAGAAAAAACGGGAAAACCTGCCGTCAGCCGGAGTTGGAAGTACCGCGTGGCGGGCCGCGGGTCGGCGGCCGTCGCAACGCTCGAGGACGCCTGGACCATGCTGCGGGAGATGGAACGCCGGATCCCGCCGGCCGTACTGACGTTCGTCGACGCCCGGTCCCGCGGCCGCGTCCAGGGGTACTGCGCGCGATCGACCTGGAAGAAGCGAACCGGCGCGGCCCACGAGGTCGCGATCAGCCCCGACCTGATCGGCCACGCGGAGCACCTGCTGGCGACGATGCTCCACGAGGCCGCCCACGCGGTCCTCCACGAGGCCGGGGCCGATGGCGGGATGGGCTCGACCCGGTACTACCACGAGAAGACGTTCCGGGACCAGTGCCTCGCCTTCGGCCTGACGTGCGACTTCCTCAACTCCCGGTACGGCTGGACGGTGACCGGGTGGCCCGCCGCGGGTGTCCCGGACCGCTTCAAGCCGGTCCTCGCCCGCTTGCGCCAAGGGCTCCCGTCCGGGACGGACGGCCGGGCACCGGGGAGGGTGAAGCCCGGACCCCTCCCGCCGACCGGCCACACCGTTCTCGTCTGCGGATGTCCGGACGGCGGCCGGACGGTCTACGTCAAGAAATCCGTTCTGAACGCGGGTGGGGTCATGTGCTCGCTCTGTGGGAGCGAGTTCCGCCGGCCGGCGAATGTTCGCCAGGGAACGAGGTGAGTCGGGTGATCGACAGTCCGTGCGCGGCGAGGACTTCGTCGCCGAGCGACCGGTGTGGAACGGGCCCAGCAATATCCGCATCTCGCACAACTGAGTGACCGCTCACCGACGGGGCTTCTTCGGCCCAGGATCGGCCGGGTGGTGCCTCGGGAACGTCGTCTTGAACGTCCCCGCCAGGCTTTTGGCAACGCCTGAACGAAGGGCGCGGGCGCCGCCGGTCCGGAAGTACAGGTACATCGGGGTCGTGCCGAAGCGCTCGGGCAGTTCCAGTTCGGCGGGTTCCTCGAGCTCGTCGGGATCCGAGAGGGCAAGCGCGCTCATGCGGCTCTCCGTCTCGTACCCGGCGTGCCCGAGGGCGAAGGCCAGACCCCGGCGGACGAGGGAACGGATGTGCGGGTAGCTCGGCAGGGTGATCCGACGACCGCCGCGTTCCGGGGGAGGAACGATCTCCTGATGAAAGAAATCAAGGTTGTGTTCTTCGGTGAGCAGGCACACGGTCTTGTCCACCAGGGAAGCGAGAACCTCGTCCACGTTCCCGGGCCATCCGCGCTGCCACGCCTCGAGCAGCCGGAAATCGCGAGGCACAAGGAGGGCGCGGGGCATCTCGAACAGCAAATCCGGGCAGACGCCCGGTGCCGACAGGGCTTCCGGGCCGACCGCGAAGTCCACTCTTTCACTCCGCACCATCCCGACCAGTTCCCAGTGCTCCCCCTCGACGAATTCCACGTCTACGTCGGGGTTCGCGGCGAGGAACACTGCCATCACCTTCGGCACGAGATAGTGGAGCCCGAAGTCGGTCGCCCCAACTCGGACGACCGTGCGCGCGGCCGGCGGCGAGGTCTTGAGTTCGTCGAGCAGCCCGAGGAGGCGTTCGGCGAACGCCAGGAGCCGCTTGCCCCCGGTCTCGGTGGGCACAACTGGCTGACGGCCGCCGCCTCCCCGGATGTGCCCCGTCTCGCCCGGCGCGGGCGGAAAGACTCGGGCCAGCTTCTTGAGGGTCGTCGAGAGATCCGCCGGATCCCCGCTCCAGCCATTCCTCTTCATCCCCGCAGCGGCGTCCCGGACCGCCTTCTTCCCCTTCACCGCCTCGATGAAATCCCGGAACCAGAGGAGCAGCGCAGCGGCGTCCTCGGGTCGCTTCTTCCACGTCCGCAACCGGGCCATTGGCATACCCTCCCGCGACCAACGCTGCATTGGTTCCGAAGCCAATTGTATTGAACCATCGTGGTTGCCGCCCGTCATATCAATGTGCGGGGTCGTTCTCGCCACTCGCGGAGCCGAGCGGCACGAATGTGATGTCAGGGTGGTGGAACACCCTGACGTCGTGCCCCGCAGGTCGATGCGACCGACTTGCGAAGCCCCGGAAGCTCCGGGGAGCGCCCAGGGCTGGGCAAGGGATTCCCATTCAAGCATCGCACGGAGGCGTGCGCAACTCGATTTGCGTCGGCCCGCCGGGAACGTCACGTTCCGGGCGGGCCGTTTCGTTTCCCCAGCGGAGGCGGTGCGATGGCGGGAGAGCCGTGGACGTACGGGCCGACGTGTGGGTGCGGCCGCTGCAAGAGGACGCGGGCGGACCGCGAGCGGGCGCAGACCGAAGCCCTCTACGCCCGGCATGCCGCCCTCCTCGCCGGGGTCTGCTCCCCAGCCCAGTTCCGCGCGGCCATGAACGCGCATCTGGGCCCCGGCGCGGACGTCGAGGTGGTTGTCTCGGAGGCGGCACTCCTCCGCCTCCAGATCGAGCGATTGGTGGTCACGCAGGGGGTGCGTGTCTGTTACCGCACACACCGGGATGCGGTCGGCGGAGAGATCACCCCGGACGCGGTCGAGGAGTACATCCGGCAGTTCCTGGGAAGTGAACGTTCTCTCGCGGAGATGCGGGAGCGCGCCGCGTACCTGACGCAAGCGATCATCGAACGGGCCGCGGAATCACGGGCAGAGGCGCGGACGGCCCACGAGGAGGCGATCCACCGCGCGGTCGCGGAGAGGCGACGCATCGCGGCCGAACGCGCGGCGGAGGTGACGGCCGCCGCTCGGCAGCGGGCCGACCGGGCCGAGGCGGAGAAACGGATCCCCCTGTTCGACGAGATGACCGCTCCCGAGAAGGAGAAGGCGGTCAGGGCGATGGCCGCGGAGATCCGCGCGGAGCGGGAGCGGGGCGGCACGAACGCCGGAACCCAGGAAGCCGCGAGCCTGCCTGCCGGTGAGACCGCGTGGCCCCGTGCCCGCGAGGCGGCCGCCGTCGCCTTGAACTGGATCGGAATTCTCGTCCTAGCGGCGCTCGCCGTCGCTGCGCTGGGGGCCTTCCTCTACGGGCTCTGTCTCGTCCTCCAGGACCTCACTGCGGCGCTCCGGC
>JAYUBA010000312.1:0-2226 GCA_043741075.1 Frigoriglobus sp. | reverse complement strand
AAACATGCGGAAGAACGACGGCTTCCGACGCAGCTTCTCGTAATTCGTCATGCCTTATGAATAGCCAATCGCCTCCTATTGCGCAACGAGTCTATTCTTCTGGTGTTCGGCATCGTTGGCGGGTGGCTCATCGCGTCCCGGCTCCGCCGTCTGCCGTGGGATCATTCCGCGCGCGTGCGAACGGTCGTCGCGTTCGGTGCCGGCGCAGTCGCCTGGATCGGCTTCGCGATGATCGCGCTCTCCGGCCCGGTCGCGTGGACGTTTATCGGAACGGCCTCGGCTCTTTACCTCCCGTCCCTGATCGCAATCGTCGCGTCGGGTGGCGGGCCGGTGGAAGCCGATCAAGACGCCTGACCGGATCGCGTGTTGCCGATGTCGCGGATAACGGCCTTTCAATCAAGACGCAGCCGGGCGTCATTCGCATCACGCCGGCGCGACGGGCCGTGCATCACCTTTTCCGGCTACTTCCGGTTGAACGCGGCGTAGAACTCTCGCGCCTGGGCCAGCAGTTGGTTCCCGGTCGTGTGGTGGGCGTCTACCACCACCGAGCCGACGACCGCTTTTGCCACGTCCGGGTGGTGGGCCGTCGGGTCGGCCAGCAACTGGGCCATCGCGCTGCTCTTGCCGGTGCCGGTGCCGAAGATCAGCACCGGCCCGGCCCCCCGCAGCGTCTCGGCGACCGCCTCGTAGTAGCTCTTGCGTTCGGGCCGGCTCTTGCCGTCGGTCCACTCGTGGGCGGAGTGCAGGTGCCGGCCGTACCCGTGCGGGTCGTAGGGTTCGAGCTTCACGGGTACGGCCCCGTGGACCTCGGTGCGGTAGATGTGCGCCTCCTTGTGGTCGATCACCACCAGCAGGTGCGGTCCGTCCCCGCGCGCGTCGTGCGTCGCCATGAGCCGATCCCCAACGGGCCGTTGCCGTGCAAGCGGCCGGCTTAATCGGCCGGTCAGAGAACGCCCGGCACCGGCCGGGGGAAGGGAGTGACACGGACGTGGGGGCGGGCGACGGGCCGGCGTCCGAGACGTGTTCGCGGGACCATTGTACGCGCGGCGCGGCCCGCGCGGAATCGTCCGGAGAGGGCGGAGTCGCTCCGCCCGGACCCGCCTGACCGACCCACCGACCGCCCGCGTCTCACTTGGCCGGTGCCGGATGCGCCACAGCGGACAGCAATACCGCCCCGTCCTTACCGACCTCGGCGTACACGACCGCCACCTGCTGCCCCGCCACCAGGTCCTTCGCCTCGGCCTCCCGCTGGGTCAGGACCACCTTGTCGCCGCGCTTCTGCGGTGCGAGGACGGCCACCTTGCTCGTGCCCGTCACCTTCAACACGAGCGCCTTCTGGAACTTCCCGTCGGTGCCGCGCGGCTTGAGCGTCAGCCCCTCCTTGTCGGCCTTCTCCACCACCCCGCTGGCGGTCAGGAGGGCGGGCACCTCGTCGGCCGCCTTCTTCTCCTGGGCGGACGCGAGGCCGGCGAGCGCGAGCAGAAGGGCGAGCGGGGCGAGGGTACGGGAGAGGCGCATGGCGTGGTCCTCGTGGGTTGGTATGTCGCGGTCACCCGCTCGCCAGCCGAGCGACTTGATCTTGCGGCGAGAGTTCGGCCACGGGCAACTCCGGGTGAAGGCCGTGGTGGGGAGATTCTACCCGGATACGGGGCGAGCGATGCCGGTGCGGTCTCCGGATTACGGCGAACCGCCTTCGACCCGCCGCTTGAGGGCCGCCGCGAACTCGTTGAAGGCCGGTTGGAGGTCCGGTACGGACCGCGAGATGAGCGGGGCCATCAGCCCCGAAAACGCCTCGCGCATGTCGAACTCGGTCCCGCCGTCCTTCGGGGTCAGCAGGTACGTCCGCACGCCCTTGAACAGGCCCAGTGGCATCCCACCCGTCCACACCATCCGGTGGGGCGGGTCGAACGCACTCACGCGGACCGGGAACGCCCGGCCGGGGCTGAGTGTGGTGTACACCCGGAGCTTCCCGCCGGGCGCAATGGCCCCCTCGACCTTCTCGATTGTCGGGTTCCAGGTGGTCCACTGGGCACCGTCGATCAGGACCGCCCAGACCGCCTCCGGGGGCGCGCTGATAACCGTGGTCACGGCGAACGACTTCATGGTGCCTCCCGAAGGTCCGTCGGCCGTAAGGACTACCGGACAAAACCTGAACGTATGAAGATCACACAGGCGGCCAGTTGGCACCACCCGAGGTAGTTTCGCGCGTTCCGGTCGAGTCGCCGC
>JAYUBA010000311.1:0-2227 GCA_043741075.1 Frigoriglobus sp. | reverse complement strand
GCACGCAGTCCAGGAAGTTGCCCATGTGCGTCGTCGGCCGCGACGGGTACAGCTTCACGTCGTCCTTCAGCGGGGCGAAGACCTCCTTGTCGCTCGCCAGCAGCAGCCCGCGGCTCACGAACAGCGTGCCCTTGTCGCCCTTCACCAGTACGCCGTTCTCGTCGCCGCTCAGGTCGCCCTTGCGCGCCTCGCCCTTGGCGTCCACCAGCCCCTTCGCGACCGACCCGGCCCCGTGGCTGACTTCCACCTTCGCGCCGTTCGCGTAGGTGTGCAGCACCTTGAACGTCTGGTGGCAGTTGTACCCGTCGCCCCCGGCGTACGGCTTGGCCGCCTCGACCACCTCGACCGAAACCGGGCCGCTGCCGTCCATGCCGAGCATCCACTGGGCGATGTCGATGTGGTGCGCGCCCCAGTCGGTCATCTTGCCGCCGCTGTAGTCGTACCACCAGCGGAACTCGTAGTGGCCGTTCGTCTTGAGGCCGTCCTTCTTCTGCTCGACGCGGTACGGGACCACCGGCGTCGGCCCGAGCCACATGTCCCAGTTCAGTTCCTTCGGCGGCTCCACTTCCTTGATCGCCCCGCTCTGCGGGTTGTCGCCGATGCGGCACTCGATCGTCTCCACCTTCCCGATGCGGCCGGCGCGGACCAGCTCGGTCGCCAGCCGGAACTTGCCGCCCATCTCGGTCCGCTGCTGGCTGCCGGTCTGGAGCACCTTCTTCGTGTCCGCGACGCTCGTCTTCATCGCGAGCGCTTCTTCGATGGTCAGCGTGAGCGGCTTCTCGCAGTACACGTCCTTGCCGGCCTTCATGGCCGCGATGGCGATGATCGCGTGCCAGTGGTCGGGCGTCGCGACGATGACCGCGTCCACGTCCTTGCTGGTGACGAGGTCGCGGAAGTCCGCGTGCCCCTTCACCTCGTAGCCGTCCATCTTGTACTGCTTGACGGCGTGATCGACGTGCCGGGCGTCCACGTCGCACACGGCGGTGAAGTTCACCTTCTCCTTGAACCGCTTGGCCTCGCCGTACAGCGCGTTCGAGCGCCGCGGGTTCGGGCCGACGCCGATGACGCCGATGTTTAACTTGCCGTTGGCGCCGACCGGCTTCTTGTCCTCGGCGGCGCGGGCGAACGCGCCGAACTGTTCGGCCGCGAACCAGGACGGCAGGCCAGCAGCGGTGAGGGCCGCGACCGAGTGATTCATGAACCCGCGGCGGGAGAGCGTTCCGCGTTCCAACATGACGAGTGCCTTTCTTTGGGGGCGACGAGTGGGGGCGGGCCGAAGGAGTATGATAAGCGAGAGAGGGTGCGATGGGAAAAGAGATTCTGATATGGGCGACGACCTGCTGGACCGGTTCTTCGGGAAGGGCGTGCCGCGGCCCGGCGGGCCGCCGGTCGCGAACCCGCGCCTCGCCGATCCAATCGGCCTTCAACTGTTGCTCGACACGCCGCTCGAACTGGACGCGGACGAGGTGACGAAAGCTCTGCGCGACTACCACGCCGAAATGGCGGAGGCGACGGCGGAGTTGTTCGCGGTGCCGCCGAAGGAGGGCGCGACCGACGAGCCGGCGCTCATGGGCCTGCTCGCGTGGGGTCGGCACGTGGTGAAGCTCGTCGGGTTCGCGTCGCCGATGCCCGCGGACGCGGTGAAGGCGTGCGTGCAGCCGGCGCACTTCGCCCCCGAGTTCAAGCGCCGCGCCTACGAACACCAGTCGCACGTGATGCTGTACTACGTGGGGTACGAGTTGGACCCACTGGAGCAGTACGTGGCGCTGGCGGCGGCGGCCGGGTCGGTGGCGTACTTCGGGGCGTCGTTCGTGCTGAACGAGACGGCGCGCACGGCGGTCCCGGCCCCGGTGCTGCACCCGCACGAAGAGGACGGCGGGGACATGCTCGCGGCGCTCCGCGGGTTCCCGCTGCCGTTCCTGTACTGCGGGTTCGTGAAGCTCGAAGTGGAGGGCGAGCCGGGCGTGTGGATGCGCACCTACGGCTGCCACCGTTTGGGCCTGCCGGACTTCGCGTTCCGCGCGCCGAACCACGACCTCGGCTCGGCGACGTTCGAGGTGTTCAGCAACATGCTCGCGTACCTGCGGACCACCGGCAAGCAGTTCGGGCCTGGCAACACGATGCAGGTGGGCGACGACGTTTACATGCGACTCCGCGCCCGTATGCCGGAGGAGTGGTATTTGGAGAGCGAGGGCGAAATGCTTGTCGCCGAGCGCGTCCCCGCGAA
>JAYUBA010000310.1:0-2228 GCA_043741075.1 Frigoriglobus sp. | reverse complement strand
GGCGGGCTTACGCCGCGCCGCTCGCCGGCCTCCTCACTTCACCAGTTCGTTGAGCGTGTAGTACGCCTCCGGGTGAAGGACCGGTTCGCCGGCGCGGGTCTTCGGGCCGTCGAGGCGGAACTCGTACACGCGGCCCTTCCGCAGACTCGCGACCGGCACGGTCAGCGTCTTGCCGTCCGTCGAGAGCGCCGCGGCGCCCACCGGCTCGGCGCGGGTGTCCACCTCCGGGCCGCCGTAGTTGCTGTTGTAGACGTAGGTGAACGAACTCACCGACACCGGCTTCTTGCCGAGCGAATCGGGGTCCACCGGCTTCGTGAAGGTGAACGCGAAGCCGTCTTTCGTCAGGCTGATGTGGTGAACCTCGAACGGTTCGGTACCGGTGTACACGAGCCGCTGCAAGCCGTAGGGCTTGCCGCCGAGCGACCCCCAGCCGCGGTTCGTCTGGCCCGCGAACAGGCTGCCGTCCGGCGCGAAGACGATCCGGTTCACCCCGCACTGGAACCCGCCGCGGAACGGGAAGCACGCGCCCTGGTACTCGCCGTTCACCTTCTCCAAGGCGACGCGCATCACCACGGAGTTCGTCTGGTCGCCCACGAAGCACTGCCCGGCAAACGGCCCGAACTTGCCCTGCGTCGTGTCCCACACCGGCTCGGTCACCGACTTGCCCATGCGGCCGTAGGGGAACCAGATGCACGGCGGCGACAGGTCCGGGTACGTGTCCGTTTGCTTGCCGCTCTTGTCCACGCCGTCGTACCGCAGGTTGCTGGCGACCTTGTCCGGCACCTTCCCCGCGAACGGTGAGTCCTTCACCCACCGCAGCCCGGCCTGGTGCCCGACGAACGCGCCCTTCTTCAGATGGTGCATCTTGTTCGTCACCACCCACTCGCCCTGGTTGTCGCAGTAGAACAGGTCGCCGTCGGGGGAGAAGTTGATGCCGTTGGGCGACCGCAGGCCGTAGGCGAACGGCTCCATCTTTCCTTCGGGCGACACCTTCACGCACCAGCCGCGCCACGGGGCCTTCGCCTGGTGCCCGCCGCCGAACCCGACGTTCAGCGTGATGTAGAAGTGGCCCTGCTTGTCGCGGGCCGGGCCGAACGCGAACTCGTGGTAGTCGCCGGACACGCCCCACTTGTCGCACACCGTCTGGTACTTGTCGGCCACCCCGTCGCCGTCCTCGTCGGTGAGTCGCGTCAGTTCGGGGCGCTGCACCACGTACACCACGTTGTTGGTTTCCACGAACAGGCCGAGCGCCTCGTGCAGCCCGGTGGCGAACTTGGTCATCTTCACGTCGGCGGGGTTCTCGGCGGTCGGGTTGTGGATCAGGTACACGTCGCCGCGGCGGGTGCAGGCGAGCAACTTGCCGTCGGGCCGGAACGCCAGCCCGCCGACTTCTAGCACGCAGTCGTTCGCGAGCGGGATGGTGACCATCTTGTAGTGAAGCTCTTCGCCCTTCGCGGGCTTGGCGAGCGCGGCTTCGGCCTTCGCCGGGAAGTCGCGGTCGAGCCGCTTGCGGATCGTGTCCGGCACCACATTCGGAAGCTCCGGGGCGACGTACACCGCCCACTCGCCGGCCACCTGACCGATCTTCACCAGCAGTTCGTTCGCGCCCCCCTTCACGTCGATTTCGACGCGGTCCTGGTCCGCCGCGGCGGCGCGGACGTGCGGCTCGTGGTGGACGCGCTTGCCGTTGCCGAACACGCTGAGCGTGTCGTCGCTGCCGAACGACAGCGGCCACTTGAACCCCTTGGGCGACTCGAACGCGTGGTACAGGTACACGACCGCGTCGGTCCGCACGTCCGGGAACAGCTTCTGGAGATCGACGATCTTGCCGAGCTGAAACCCGGTGAACTCCTTCCAGGTGACCTTCGCGCCGTTCTTGCCGGCGTAGGTGGCCTTCAGATCGACCTTCTTCTCCGGCGGGTACGCGAAGTCGAAGCCCGCGTTGTCGGCGTTGTCGAACGGCCCCGCGTAGTACCACTTGCCTTCGAGGTTGGGCAGTTTGTGCGACGCGAGCGTGGCCCGCGCGGTGTCGGCGCGGGTGCCCTTGTTGACGTACTCGCCGGGCGCGTCCTTGGGCTGGGCGACGGAGGACGACAGCGGCACGAGGGCCACGACCGCGGCGAGCGCGGCGGCGAGGGCGGCGTAAACGCGATTCATTACGGCTCCGACGGAAGAGCGTGGCAGGGGTGCGAGCGGATGTGAGAAGTGTACCCCGGCGGGCCGCGGTC
>JAYUBA010000309.1:0-7463 GCA_043741075.1 Frigoriglobus sp. | reverse complement strand
GGCCGCAGTGGCGCGGGCCGAACCGCGACGGGCACGCGCCCGCCGCGCGGCTCCCGGCGAACTGGCCGGCGAGCGCCCCGGCGCCGGCGTGGAAGGTGAAGATCGGCGAGGGCTACGCCGGTGCCGCGGTCGCCGGCGGGAAGGTGTTCGCGCTGGCCCGCGACGACGAGAAGGGCGTCGAGCGCGCGTCCTGCCTCGACCTCATCAGCGGCAAGCAGATCTGGGACGTGAGCTACGAAGCGACCTTCAAGTCGCCGGACCCGACCGCCGGGCGCGGGCCGAACGCGACGCCCACCGCGGACGGCGACCGTGTGTACTTCTTCGGCCTCGCGGGAATGCTCACCTGCGTCGAGATCGCCACCGGCAAGACGCTATGGCAGCACGACTGCCTGAAGGAATATTGGGGCGTGGTGAAGAGTACCGAGGGCGACGACTCGTGGTTCCCGCCGTGCGGGGCGAGCGCGTCGCCGCTGGTGGACGGCACCACCGTCATCGTTCCCGTCGGCGGGAAGAAGGCCGGAGCCGTGACCGGCTTCGACCGCGCGTCCGGCAAGCTGCTGTGGAAGGCGCTGGACGACCGCAGCAGTTACGCGTCGCCGGTGATCGCCTCGCCGGGCGGGGTGAAGCAGATCGTCGCGTTCACCGGCACGCGCATGGTCGGGCTGCGCCACTCCGACCGCGAACTGCTGTGGGAGCAGCCGTTCAAGGCGCACTACGAGCAGACCATCGTGTGCCCGGTGGTGTGGAAGGACCGCGTCATCGTGGGCGGCGAGCAGCGGGCGACGTTCGCGCTGCAACTCACCGCCGACGGCGCGAAGGTGACGACGAAGCAGGTGTGGAAGAGTGACGACCTGAAGATGTACCTGACGACGCCGGTGGTCGTGGGCGACCACTTGATCGGCTTCGACCACCGCACCGGTAGGCTCGCGTGCCTGGCGCTGGAGGACGGCGCGACCGCGTGGACCTCGCCCGCGTTCGGCACGAAGCACCTGACGTTCGTGGCCGCGGGCAGCACGCTGCTGATTCTGACGCTGGACGGCACCCTGACGGTCGCGAAGGTGTCGGCAACGGAATACGAGCAACTGGCGAAGTGGAAGGTGAGTGAGAAGGGGACGTGGGCGCACCTCGCGCTGTCCGGCAACCGCCTGCTCGTGAAGGGACCGGAAGACCTGATGTGCTACGAGTTGAAGTGAGCATCTCTTCAGCCTGCAAGGCTGGGACAACTTAGCCCAGGGCAACGCCCTGGGTAGCGATGCGCGAAGGGAATGCAGCCTGAAAGGCTGCGACACGCCGGGCTGTCCCAGCCCTTCAGGCTGGAAGGCTCGTCATATCCCCTACCCAGGGCGTTGCCCTGGGCTATGCTGTCCCAGCCTTGCAGGCTGAAGAAGGACCACGATGCCCACCTACGCCTGTGACCTGGCCGCCGTGCGCGAGGCCGCGGCCCGCATCAAAGGAACCGTCCACCGCACGCCGGTGATGACCTGCGACACGCTCGACCGCCTCGCCGGGCGGCGGCTCTATTTCAAGTGCGAGAACTTGCAGAAGGTCGGGGCGTTCAAGTACCGCGGCGCGACCAACGCGGTGCTCAAGCTCACCGACGCGGAAGCGGCGAAGGGCGTCGTGACGCACTCCAGCGGCAACCACGCGCAAGCGCTCGCGCTCGCGGCGCGGGTTCGCGGCATCCCGGCGTACATCGTCATGCCGAAGACCGCGCCCGCCGTAAAGAGGGCCGCAGTCGAAGGCTACGGCGGGCAGGTCACGCTCTGCGAGCCGAACCTCGCGGCCCGCGAAGAGGCCGCGGCCCGACTCGTTCAGGAAACCGGCGCGGCGCTGATCCCGCCGTTCGACCACGTAGACGTGATCGCGGGTCAGGGCACGGTCGCGTTGGAACTGCTCGAAGACGTGCCGGACCTGGACGCGATCATCACGCCCGTCGGCGGCGGCGGCTTGCTCGCCGGGTGTACGGTCGCCGCACGCGGGGTAAAGCCGGGCATCCGCGTGTTCGGCGCGGAACCGCTCGGCGCCGACGACGCGGCCCGCTCGAAGGCGGCGGGCGTGTGGCAGCCGCAGACCGGCCCGAACACCATCGCCGACGGCCTGCTCACCAGCACCGGCGAACTGACGTGGCCGATCATCCGCGACCTGGTGGAACGCGTCTTCACCGTGACCGACGACGAAATCCGCGTCGCGATGCGTCTGGTGTGGGAGCGTATGAAGTTGATCGTGGAGCCGAGTGGGGCGGTGGGCGCGGCGGTGGCGCTGACCGCCGCGTGCAAGGCGCTCGCGGGGTTGAACAAGGTCGGCATCGTCTTCAGCGGCGGGAACGTGAGTTTGGACAAGCTGTATTGGTGAAATCCGAGCGACAGGTCTGGTTAGATCTCTGCTCCACGATGGTAGACATCGAACAACTGGCCTGCAAGTTGCTCGAGGTACACACGACCTTTCGGGCTACTCTCCAGCAACCCGACGAGACGACTGGGCAACCGCCCGCTCCCGATGTACGCACCCGACAACGCACCCGCCATCGCGGCCAGAGTATCGGTGTCCCCGCCCAGAAAGATCAGGTTGCAGACGGTGTCCTCGAACGACTCCGGCGTCAGTGCGAAACTCGCGACGGCCGTCGGGACGGAGTGCAGCGCTTCGATTTGGTTGCCGAGGCCGGCGAGGTCATCGGGCGTGCGAACTTGCTCCGCCGCCTCTAATTTAGCGCGGTACTCGGCCGACTCACAGGCGGCCTGTAGTCCAGCGAAGAATCCGGCACGGTCGAACCGCTCCATACCGGAACACAGCGCAACCGCCAGCGCGAGGAGCTGCGCGCCCTCAATGCCCAACGGATGGCGGTGGGTTGGCAGTGCGGACAACCGCGCTTGCTCCCACAACCGCCGTTGGTCGTCGCGAAACACCAACCCGACCGGAGCGACCCGCATCGCCGCCCCGTTGCCGAACGACCCGCCAGGAAAGTGCTGCTCGGCCACCTCCCTGTAGTCACGTCCTTCCTCCATCGCGTCCAGGACAGCCCTGGCCCCGCGACCGTAGCCACGGGACGGCAGGTAGTTGGAGACAAACGCCCCGCATAATGCGTCCTCGACAATCTCGCCCCGCTCGATCAGCGCCTCGCTAACACCGATCGCCATCTGGGTGTCGTCGGTGTACCAAATTTCTTCTTGGGGATAAGCAATCAGGTGTGCAACAGACGGGAACCGGGCGCGGATGCCTTCCGCCGACTGCGCCTCGAACATTCCGCCAAGCGCGTCCCCGACGGCGAGGCCGAACAAGCAGCCTTCAAACCGCTCTTTCAGGTTATTGCTCAAGACCGCCATCCGATGTTTCCTCTGCGGCCGAACGAATATTCGCATGGCCAGCGTTGTGCTTGGGTATCCGGCACCGCTCAGCCTCACACACAAATCACACTATGAATATGACGCATGCAAGTTGATCCGCGGTGTCTCCTTCGCGGGCGGTCACTCGTCGGTCAGGCCGAGATCTTTGAGCGTTGCGGCCTCCGTGTACGAAAGTGCGATCTCCTCCAGCCGCTCGACGGGCAGCGCGTAGAGCCGGTCGAGCGTCACCTGCGGCAGCTCGCCGAACTTCTTTTGCAGGAGCTTGCGAGCGATGTCGCGTGTGGTCTTGACGCGCGCCCGTTCTTCAATGCTGTTCACCACTTGCATTCCCTCCGGTGCTTGCTCCGCCCACAACCGGTCGAACTCCGATTCGTCGGCGGGGGCGAGTTTAAGGTAGTTGTCGAAGCACTCCGCCAACAACTCCCTCCGTGCGGTATTCTCCCGCGCCTGGGCAATTTTTGCCAGCCCTTCGGCCTTGATCCGGGCACGATCCGTCGCGGGCAACTTCATCAGCGCCGACAGGGCCAGGCCGAGCAGGGTAGGGGCGGTGCGGGGCTAGGTCTTCGGTGGTCGGAACGCCGCAAGGCACGCCTCGTACTCCGCGCGGTCGAAGCAATACGGCCCCCAATTTGGCTCCCACCGGATGCACGCCCCGAACGCTTCTCGATGGCTGGCGTTGAATCCGAGCTTATCCCACCGAATGACTTCTGGACCGGAGACGACCTCGGCCATGACCACGCTGCAAGAAAGGTCCAAGTCGTCCGGGCAGATCAGCAACGGGGCGTACCCGGTGCATCCGGCTTCTGGCAGGATTCTTTGCCACGGGACCACGCAATCCTCGTCGTTGTAGAACCATCCCAGGAGCGACGATACCAACCCTTCAACGCTCAGGGCGACATCGAGCGGAACCCCATCCACTGCGATTGCAAGGTGCGGTTCCGAAACGTATTTGCTCGGCGCACGAATCGCCTCGATTCGGTTCACGGCTTGCTTCGCCTCCGCGTCCTCGCTTGTATTTATCCTTACTCGCAAATTACGCGATCGGCAGGGCGCACGCAAGTTGCTACGCAGCGGGGGCCATAACATACCGTCATGCACCGCGAGATCAGCACCGCCGACGACCCGTTCCGGTCCGAGTCGCCGCTCGCCCTGTACCTGCTCACGGCCGTCGTCGGCGGGTTGCTCGCGGCCGACCTCGGGCCGGTCGTCGCCGGGTGGCTCCGCGGCCAGGGCGTCGAGTCGTGGACGTGGGCGCGCGACGTGTCCGGGTTCCGCTACGCCCTCGTCGCGGCCGTCCTCGGCGGCGCACGCGTCCTGTACACCTCCCTTGAGGCGCTCTTTGAAGGGCGAATCGGGGCCGACCTCGCGCTCGCCATCGCGTGCCTCGCCGCCATCATTCTGAAAGAGCCGGTCGTCGCGGCGGAAGTCGTGTTCATCGGCCTCGTCGGCGAGTGCCTCGAAGCGTACACGTTCGCCCGCACGCGGAACGCACTCGGCAAACTCGCGGAGCTGTTCCCCAACCGCTGCTGGGTGCTGCGCGACGGCGCGGAAGTCCGCACCTACACCGCCGATCTGCTCGTCGGCGACAAGGTGGTCGTGAAGCCCGGCGGGCGCGTGCCGGTGGACGGCGTGGTCATCGACGGCCGCTCCGCAGTCGATGCCAGCGCCATCACCGGCGAGAGCCTGCCCGTCGATAAAGGGCCGGGCGACGCGGTGCTGGCCGGGAGCGTGGTGCAGTTCGGTTCACTCACGGTCGAAGCGCAAAAGGTCGCGAAGCAGACCGTCGCCGGGCAGGTGATCGAACTGACCGGCCAGGCGCTCAAGGACAAGGCGCCGCTCGAACGCTACGCCGACCGCCTCGCCCGGTACTTCCTCCCCGTCGTACTGTCGCTCGCGCTGCTCACGTTCGCGGGGAACGTCGCATATCAGGTCTCCGGCACGCCGCAACCTGGCTTCCCTAAGCCGTCGCTGAAGGCCGCCGCGAAGGTAGCCGCGTACCCGGCGCTCGCGGTGCTGGTAGTCGCGTGCCCGTGCGCGCTGATCCTCGCGACCCCGGCCGCGGTCATCGCCGCACTCGGCCGCCTCGCGGGCACCGGCGTACTCATCAAGGGCGGGTCGGCGCTCGAACGGCTTGCCGGCGTCACCGCGTTCGCGTTCGACAAGACCGGCACGCTCACCGAGGGGAAGCTCGAACTCGGCGACGTGATTCCGCTCGCGGGAAGCGCGGACGAGTTGCTCACGGCCGCCGCGACCGCCGAACAGCGGAGTGAACACCCGCTCGCGCGGTTGATCTTGCGCGAAGCCGAGGCGCGCGGGCTAGAGGTGCCGCCGGTCGAGGCGTTCCAGGCGCACCCCGGCGCGGGCGTGACGGCGACGGTCGGCGGCACGGCGCTCGTCGTTGGTACAAGGCGGTTGGTGGAAGAACAGGGCATCGCGGTTTCGCCGGAAGCGGTCGCGGCTCTCGAACAACTCGACGCGGTCGGGCAAACCTCGCTCGTGGTCGCGCGCGACGGCGTGATTCTCGGCGTCCTCGGCGCGCGCGACGCACTTCGCCCCGAAGCGGCGCAGGTGCTGGCCGATCTTCGCGCGATGGGAATTACGCCGATCGCGCTGCTCACCGGCGACCGCGCCGCCGTCGCGCGGGCCATCGCGGAGCAGCTTCCCGTGACCGAGGTCCACGCGGAGTTGCTGCCGGCGCAGAAGGCGGAGTGGGTGGCGGGTGAAGAACCTACCCCCCCGGCCCCCCTCCCTGAAGGGAAGGGGGAGAAAGAAGGGCAAGAATTGGCGCGAGCCGCGAGCGCCAGCGAGCGCGCGTCTTCCTCCCCCTTCCCTTCAGGGAGGGGGGCCGGGGGGGTAGGTTCTTCGAGCGTCGCCTTCGTCGGCGACGGCATCAACGACGCCCCCGCGCTCGCCCGCGCCGGCGTCGGCATCGCCATCGGCGGGGGCCGCGGCACCGACGTGGCCGCCGAAGCCGGCGACATCGTCATGATGGGCGAACCGCTCAAGCCGCTCCCGCTACTCGTCGGGCTGTCGCGCGAAACCGTCCGCATCATCCGCCAGAACATCCTCGTGTTCGCCTTCGGCGTGAATCTCGTCGGCATCCTCCTCACCGGGCTGTTGTGGCCGCTGTTCGCGTCGTCGCCGGAGTGGTACGAGTCGGCCCCGCTCGCGGCCGTCATCTACCACCAGTTCGGCTCGCTCGCGGTGCTCCTGAACTCGATGCGCCTGCTCGCGTTCGCCCGCACCGGGAACCGCACCCTGTCCCGCGCCCGCAGCGCCGCGAAGTCGGTGGAAGGCTGGCTCGGTCGCGTCTCGCTCGACGGCGCGCTGCACGCGGTCGCGCACCGGTGGAAGGCCATCGGCGGCACACTCGCCGCGGTCGCGCTCGTCGCGTGGCTCGGCACGGCGTTCGCGCAGATCGAGAACGGCGAGGTCGGTGTGGTCCGGCGCTTCGGCGAAGTCACGACCGACCTTCCGCCGGGGTTGCACGTCCGCTGGCCGTGGCCGGTCGAAACGGTCACCCGCGTCCGACCGGACGAACTCCGCACCGTCGAACTCGGCTTCCGCACGGTGGCCGATCCGCAGAAGGGCACGAAGGGGGCGGCGAGCAGCAACACCTGGACGAGCGGCCACGGCGACGGCATCGGCCGACTCACCGACGAGGCGGTGATGATTACCGGCGACGGCGACCTCGTCGAAATCCTCGGCACCGTGCGCTACCGCGTGAGCGACCCGCGCAAGTACCTCTTCGGCACCCGCGACCCGGACGGCGTGGTGCGGTCGTCGGCCGAGGCGGTGCTGCGCGAGCTGGTCGCCAGCCACCGCTTCCTCGAACTGCTCACGGTGCGGCGCGCGGAACTGGAGCGCACCGCCCTCGTGCGGCTCGAGCGCCGGCTCGCGGACGCGGCACCGGACGGGCTGGGCGTCGCGCTCGACGGCTTCACCCTGCACGACCTGCACCCGCCGCCGGAGGTGGTGAACGCGTACCACGCGGTCGCGAAGGCGATCCAGGAGCGCGACAAGGTGGTGAACGAGGCGACGGCCGACGCGCTCCGGATGCGCCGCCGCGCGGAAGAAGAAGCCGACCGCCTCTTGAGGCGCGCCGCGGCCGACGCGCACGCC
>JAYUBA010000308.1:0-2229 GCA_043741075.1 Frigoriglobus sp. | reverse complement strand
CGCCAAGCACTTCGCCGACACCTTCAGCCGCATCGGGCTGCCGCGCCCCTACGAAACACTGTGAGGCAGAGCACACGCTATGTCCGACGTGACCATTGGCCCGGTTTCGCTCGAAAGGATGGTACGCGCCGTGGAAAAGGTACGGGAGCGTCTCTTACGGACAGCGGCCGTTCTGGAACAAGCCCAGGTGCCTTACGCCGTCATCGGCGGGAACGCGGTGGCCGCGTGGGTGTCGCGGGTAGACGAGGCCGCGGTGCGGAACACCCGCGACGTGGACATCCTCCTCCGCCGCGCCGACTTCGACGCCGCGAAGGTGGCGATGGAAGCCGCCGGGTTCGTGTACCGGCACGCGGCGAGTATCGACATGTTCCTCGACGGCCCCGGCGCGAAAGCCCGCGACGCCGTTCACGTCATCTTCGCCAACGAGAAGGTGAAAGCGGTGGACATCGTGGCCGCGCCCGACGTGACCGAGAGCGAACCGGGCGACTCGTTCCGCGTCGTCGCGCTCGAAGCGCTGGTGCGCATGAAGCTGATCGCCAACCGGCTGAAGGATCAGGTCCACCTTCAAGACTTCATCGAGGTCGGGCTGATCGACGCGACGTGGCCGGCGCGGTTCCCGCCCGAACTCGCCGCGCGGCTCCAGCACGTCCTCGACATCCCCAACGGCTGACCGCGTACCGCCCGCGCGATACACTGGCCGGGGACGCTTCACCGGTCAGGAAGGACGAAACCATGTCGCGGTTCGCGCTCGGGCTGTTCTCACTCGTCACGCTCGCGATACTCGTTCCGCTCGCGCCCTCTCGCGGCGGCACCGACGTTCCGCCCCCGAGGGTCGCGGCCGAACCGCCGCCGGCCGACCGCGCGCCCGACCCGAAGGCCGACGCGGAACTCGTGAAGACCGCGCAGGGGATGTTCAAAGACCTCAAGACGGTCACCCTCGACAACGGCCTCCGCGTATACCTGATGCCCGTCAAGGGGTCGCCGATCGTGACCACGATGGTCGCGTACCGCGTCGGCTCGGCGGACGAGGACAAGGACCAGACGGGCCTGTCGCACTACCTCGAACACCTCATGTTCAAGGGCACCGCGAAGCTCGTGCCCGGCGACATCGACCGCGCCACCCAGCGCAACGGCGGGCGCAACAACGCGTACACGTCCGAGGACATGACCGTCTACCACTTCGACTTCGCCGCCGACCGGTGGGAGCAGGCGCTGGACATCGAGGCCGACCGGATGCGCAACATCCGGATCGACGCGAAGCACGAGTTCGAGCAGGAGAAGGGGGCCGTGATCGCCGAACTCGACGGCGGCGAGGACAACCCGTGGGACCTGGAGTACAAGACGATCCTGCCGCTGCTGTGGCCCAAGGAGTCGCCGTACTCGCACCCGGTGATCGGGCAGCGGCAGCACGTCCGCGGGGCGACCGCCGAGATCATCAAGCGGCACTACGACAAGTGGTACCACCCGAACAACGCGTCGCTCATCGTCGTCGGCGGGTTCGACGCGGACGCGGCGGTGAAGAAGATCACGGCGCTGTTCGGCCCGATCCCGAAGGGCGAACTGCCGCCGCGCAAGAAGGCCGCGTTCTACCCGGAGCGCAAGGAGCCGGTGCGCAAGGAGTTCGAGTCCAAGTTCGACGTGCCGCGGCTGATGGTCGGGTTCAACACGGTAACGGTCGGCAGCGCCGAAGACCCGGTGCTCGACGTGATCCAGGACATCCTCTCCAGCGGGAAGACCTCGCGCCTGTACCGCAAGCTGGTGGAGGACGAGCGGGTCGCGTCCGAAGTCAGCGCCAGTAACCAGGCCGGCCGCTATCCGGGGTGGTTCTCGGTGAACGTCGAGGTGCTTCAAGGGAAGGACCGCAAGAAGGCTGAAGAACTCGTGTTCGCAGAACTGGAAAAGCTCGCGACCGAGCCGATAAGCGACGCGGAACTGGCCCGCGCGCGGCGGAAAATTCTCGCGTCGTTCATCTTCTCGCGCGCGAGCGTCCACAGCCTCGCGGACGCGATCTCCCGCACCAGCACCTACCCCGGCGGCGAGGACGTGGGCAAGTTCCTCCAGGACTACCTCGACCGCGTGCTGAAGGTGTCGAAGGAGGACATCCAGCGCGTCGCGAAGCAATACCTCGTGCGCAAGCAAGCGGCGATCGTGTGGAGCGTGCCGAAGGAGGAGAAGGGCGGCGGCGGGAAGAACCTACCCCCCCAGCCCCCCTCCCTGAAGGGAGGGGGG
>JAYUBA010000307.1:0-2230 GCA_043741075.1 Frigoriglobus sp. | reverse complement strand
GCTCCCCGCGGCACACCACGCGCGGCTCCAGCCCGCCGCGGTGACACAGGCTCAACACCTGATCGCCGAAGCAGTGCATGTCGTCCAGGATGATGAACGGCTCGTCCACCACGTCGCCGAGTTTCACCTCCGTCTTGGTCGCGAGCCGGTGGTTCGCGGGCAGCGCCACCACCAGCGGTTCGCTGAACAGCTTCTCGACGTGCAACCGGTCGTCGCGAATGGGCAGCGCCATGAGCGCGACATCGAGTTCGCCGGAGAGCAGGTCCGCGAGCAACCGCTCGGTCAGGTCTTCCTTCAGTTGAAGCTGAACGGTGGGGTGGTCCTTGCGGAACCGCGTGACGGTGCGCGGCAGCAGGAACGGCGCGACGGTGGGGATCGCCCCGACGCGGAGCGTCCCGCCCTCGGCGGAGTCGCGCACGGAGCGCTCGGCCTCCTTCACCGCCGCGAGGATGCCCTGCGCGTGGCCGAGCAACTCGTGCCCGGCGTCGGTGAGCACCACCTTGCGGCCGAGCCGGTCGAACAGCCGGCGGTTGACGCCGTGCTTCTTGCTCTCGAGCCGCAGGATTTGTTCGCTGAGCGTGGGCTGCGTGATGCCCTCGCGCTCCGCGGCGCGGGTGAAGCTGCCCGTCTCGGCCACGGCGACGAAGTACCGGAGCTGGTGGATTTCCATAGCCCGTCCCGATGGATGGTGTGCGATCAATCGCTACACTCGATTGTATCACGCGCGCCGTCGCTGGTACAATCTCCCGCCATGAGCAACCCGTTCCGCGATCTGCCGTCGATGACGAAGCTCCTCGACGCGCCCGCCCTCGTCGCCGCGCGTGAGCGGCACCCGCGCGCCGCGATCGCCGCCGCCGCCCGCTCCGCGCTCGACGCGACTCGCGCCAAACTCACTTCGGGTGAAGCGCGCGCCGCCGGCGTCGATGCGCTCGCGGCGGAAGTGCTCGCGGCGCTCGATGCCGAATCCGCGCCCGCGATCCGCACCGTCATCAACGCGACCGGCGTCGTGCTTCACACCAACTTGGGCCGCGCGCCGCTCCACGAGGACGCCGCCCGCGCCGCGTACGAGGCGGCTCGCGGCTATCTCAATCTTGAGCTAGATTTAGCGACGGGCAAGCGAACGAGCCGGCAGGGGAGCGTGCGCGCCGGACTGACGGCGATCACCGGCGCGGAGTCCGCGACCGCCGTGAACAACTGCGCCGCGGCCACCGTGATCGCGCTTCGGGCGGTCGCAGCGGGGAAAGAGGTGATCGTCTCGCGCGGGCAGTTGGTGGAGATCGGCGGCAGCTTCCGCATCCCCGACGTGATGGCCGTGAGCGGCGCGACGTTGCGCGAAGTCGGCACCACGAACATCACGCGCATCGCCGACTACGAGCGGGCCATCACGCCGAACACCGCGGCGCTGATGCGGGTCCACGCGAGCAACTACCGCGTCCGCGGGTACACGAAATCCGTCGAGCTATCGGAGTTGGTGGAACTCGGCCGCAAGCACAACCTCACGGTGATCGACGACGCCGGGAGCGGGCAGGCGATCGACCTCACGCCGTTCGGCCTGCCGGGCGAGCCGCTCGTCTCCGCGAGCATCGCGGACGGCGCGGATCTCGTCCTCTTCAGTGGGGACAAGCTCCTGGGCGGCCCGCAGTGCGGCGTCCTCGCGGGCACGGCGGAGCTGATTCAGCGCATCGAACGCGACCCGCTCATGCGCGCGTTCCGGTTCGACAAGATGACGCTCGCCGCGCTCGAAGCGACGCTCCGCCTCTACCGCGACCCGGCGAGCGCGCTCCGCGAAGTGCCCGCGCTCCGCATGTTGACGACGCCCCTCGCGGTATTGAAGCAGCGGTGCGAGGCGTTCGCGGAGTGGCTCCGGGCGATTCCCGGTATCACGGTCGGCGTGCGCGAAGACGTGGCGTTCGTCGGCGGCGGGTCGCTGCCCGACGTGGGCGTGCCGACCGCGGTGCTGGCGGTATCCGCGGAGCGCATCAGCGAGTCGGAGTTGGCGACGCGGCTGCGCACCGGCGCGCCGGCGGTGGTGGGCCGCGTGCAGGACGGCCGCGTGCTGCTCGACCTGCGCTGCGTGTTTGAGCGCCAGGAAGAGGAGTTGCTGGAAGCCGTCAGGCTGGCGGTTCAAGAGTAGCACTACAGCGCGGGTTCCTTGATCTGTTGGCTGAACCGCCTCTGGGAAGGGGCCGAAAACACGGGTAATTCGAGTTTGGGTCCGTTTCCAAACCTC
>JAYUBA010000306.1:0-2230 GCA_043741075.1 Frigoriglobus sp. | reverse complement strand
CGCTCGCCGGGCCGGCCCTATACTACCGCGGTCACAACCTACCAAGAGACCGCGCGCATGCCCGCCGACGTTCGCTCGCCGCGTGAACTCGCGACCCTCCTTGAAACACTCCAGGCGAACGTCGGGCGCGTCTTCCTCGGCAAGCCCGAAGTGGTCCGGATGGCCGCCGTCGCGCTCCTCGCCGACGGCCACATCCTCCTCGACGACGTGCCCGGCGTCGGCAAGACGCTGCTCGCGAAGGCGCTCGCCCGCAGCCTCGCGTGCAAGTTCAGCCGCATCCAGTTCACCCCGGACCTGCTCCCCGCCGACCTCATCGGCGTCACCATCTATAAGGCCCAGACGGGCGACTTCGTCTTCCACCCCGGCCCGGTGTTCGCGGAGATCGTCCTCGCCGACGAGATCAACCGCGCCACCCCGCGCACGCAGTCGGCGCTACTCGAAGCGATGCAGGAGCGGCAAGTCACGGTGGACGGCACCACGCGACCCCTCGGCCCGCCGTTCCTCGTGGTCGCGACACAGAACCCGCACGAGTTCGAGGGCACGTACCCGCTGCCCGAAAGCCAGCTCGACCGGTTCCTGCTCCGCGTGAAGGTCGGCTACCCAGGCCGAGAAGCGGAGCGGGCGATCCTCACGCACCACCGCGCCGGCGAACCGGTCGAGAAGCTCCAACCGGTCCTCCAGCCGGCCGACATCCTCGCGCTCCAGGCGCACGTGCGCACGGTTCGCGTGGACGCGGCCATCGCCGAATACATCCTCGACCTCATCGGCGAGACGCGGAAGCACGCGGAACTCGCGCTCGGGGCCAGCACCCGCGCCGCGCTCGCGCTCTACCGCGCCGCGCAGGCGTATGCGGTCACCGCGGGCCGCGACTACACCGTGCCGGACGACGTGAAGGCGCTGGCGGAACCGGTTCTCGCGCACCGCCTCGTGACCCGGAGTTGGGCCGCGGGCGGGCACCCCGATGCTGCCCCGATCGTGCGCGACGTGCTCTCGAAGCTGAAGGTGCCGAAATGAGGCGCACCGAAGACGCCCCCGCCGGCGCGCGCCTGCGGTTCACGCAATCGGGGCTGGGTTGGCTCACCGCGGCCGTCCTCATCGGCGCGCTCGCGTGGTACAAGAGCATCAACCTGGTGTTGATCGTCGTGTACGCGATGCTCTGCCTGCTCGTGCTGAACGGGCTGCTATCGTGGCTGGCCGTGCGCCGGACGACAGCCCGCCGGATCGCGATCCCGCCCGTGTTCGCGGGCGAACGCGCCGAGTGCGGCGTGGTGGTGGCGAACGGCTCGGCGCGCCCGGTCACGGTTACTGCCGAGGACCGCGCGGGCGAAGGGGCCAACTCGTTCCTCGTGTACCGGCTCCCGGCCGGGCGGTCGCTCGCCTGCACCGCGTGGCGCGAGTTCCCGACCCGCGGCCGGTTCGGCGGGCCGGTCACGCTCGCGTCCGGGTTCCCGTTCGGCTTCCTGGAGTGCGAGCGCCCCGGCGGCGCGGGCGGCGAGATCGTCGTCCTCCCGCGGCCCGGCGTCGCCGACGCGGACGGCCTGCGGCGCTGGGTGCTCCGCAGCGCCGGCGGCGACGACCGCGCCCGCCGCGTACTGCGCCGGGTGAGTACGGACCAGGCCGAAGTGCGCGGGGTGCGCCCGTACCGACCCGGCGACGCGATCCGCGACATCCACTGGCGGACCACGGCCCGGCGCGGCGAACCGATGGTGCGCGAGTACGACACCGCGCCGTCCCCGGAGTTGGTGCTGGTCGTCGAGCCGTGGCTCCCGGCCGCGCCGACCGCGGCCGACCGCGAGCGGCTCGAAGCCGCGCTGAGTCTCGCGGTCACGATCGCAGTGACGTGGCGGCGGGCGTTCGACAGCCCGGTGACGGTGGTGGTGCCCGGTCGCGCCCCCGCGGTCGCCACCGCGGCTTCCGAGGAAGACCTCCGCGCGGCGCTCACGCCGCTGGCCGACGTGACCGGCGGCGGGACGCCGGACGCGCTCCCCGCGGACGCCTTCCACCGGCACCTCGCCCGCGGCGCGCGGGTGGTGGTGAGCAGTCGCCCGAACACGCCGTACGCGCCCGCGCTCGGGCGCTCGACCGGCAAGCCGTTCGTGGCGGTCTGCCCCGGCGACCGGCTGCCGTGGTATCAGCCGCCCAAGGTTCTTTGTTCGTAGTGACCCGCTTCAGCGGGTCGGACGCGCAGCGCCCTTCTGTTGTGACCCCAGACGGGCGCGGGTGCGCGTCC
>JAYUBA010000305.1:0-7473 GCA_043741075.1 Frigoriglobus sp. | reverse complement strand
AGGCGAACCCGGAGCGTCAGCGACGGGGTGAACCTCAACGCCTCAGGTCGCGTAGAAGCCCACCCCGTCGCTGACGCTCCGGGTTCGCCAAGATTACTCGCCCGCCGGGTCCTTGCCGCCGACCCACGGGCCTTCGAGCTTCTGGTAGTCCGGCGGGGTCAGGCTGCTGCCCGTGTAGCCGGCGGGCGGGGTGAACCCGGCGATCTCGTTCGCCTTGCCGCGCTTCTTGCTGCGGGCCTCCCACTGCGCCGCCCAACTCGCGTCCGCGTCCTTCGGGACGCGCTTCTCCTTGTCCCAGAACAGCGCCTTGCCGAACCGGTAGCTCTGCACGCCCATGTTCACCGTCGCGAACGCGGCGGCACCCAGCTCCGGCGTGCTCAGGGTGTCCCGCCGCGCCACCTTGTCGGCCATGTGGACGTGCGCCAGGAAGTTCTCCCACAGCGCGCGGGTGGCGTTGCCGCTCTTCGGGTTCTCGTACGTGTGGATCGGCTTGTCGCCGCCCTCCTTCGGCTTCGACGGGCCGCCGGAGAAGAATTGCCCGTTCACCTCGAAGCCCTTCATGTAGTCGCCGCCGCCGGTGAACTTGATGGTGCCCAGGTGCCCGCGGATCATCTCGCCGAGTTGCGTGTCGTTGCACATGGTCGCGGAGATGATGACCTGGCACCCCTCCTCGTAGTCGGCGACCACGGTGGCCGTGTCGGGCACGTCGCGGCCGTCGTACTCCATGTACAGGCCGCCGGCCCCGACCACGCGGGACGGGAACCGCACGCCCATCGCGGCGATCAGGTGCGTCATCTGGTGGACGAACAGGTCGGTGAACATGCCGCCGCCGAACGGCCAGTAGCACCGCCACTGCGCCCACACGGCGCGGTCGAACGGCATCTCTTCCGGGGTGGGCCCGAGCTTGTTCCCGCCGATCTCGAACTTGTGCCCCAGCCACATGTCCCAGTCGATGTTCTTCGGCGTCATGTCCTTCTTGATCGGGTAGTACCGCCACTGCCCGACGCTGCTGTTGCGGTAGTAGCTCGTGGTCCCTTGCAGCACGTGGCCGAGGTTGCCGGCCTTGATGTAGTCGAGCGCCGCCTGCCACGTCGGGTCGGCCATGCTCTGCACGCCGACGGTGACCGTGCGGCCGTACTTGACCGCGGCATCGACGACCAGGATGGCCTCGCCGATGGTCTTGGTCATCGGCTTTTCCATGTACACGTCCTTGCCGCGCTCCATCGCGTCGATCGCCATGCGCGCGTGCCAGTGGTCGGGCGTGGCGATGCACACCACGTCCACGTCCTTGTTGTCGAGGATGTGGCGGTAGTCCTTGGAGATGCGGCCCTTGCCCGCGTCCATCGGGATGCCGCACGTCTTGGCGCTCGGGTACAGCCCGCGGCCGGTGCGGTTCTTCTTGTCGTTGGTCCGCTTGCCGAGGGTCTCGTCGCCGTCCCACACGTCGCACACCGCATACGGATCGACGGGCTGGCCCTCGTCGCGCAGGTCCACGAGCACGTCGATGTGCTGCTGGCACCGGCCGCCGGTGCCGAGGAAGCCGATCTTCAGCTTCTCGTTGGCGGCCTTGATGCGGGCGTAGCTGGCGGCGGGGAGCGACATCGCGGCCCCGGCCGCGGCGGTGCCGGCGATGAACGCCCGGCGGTTCACAGGCTTCTTCGACATGGGAGGGTTCTCCAGGGAGGGATACGCCCCGGGACGGCCGTCCCGGGGCTTACGCGAGGGTCACTTCTTCTTCTGTTCGAGCAGCCACGTGTACAGCTCGTCGGTGCCGTAGGCCATGTCCCACGAGTTGTGGCCGACCTTCGGGTACTCGGTGTACTTCGGGCTGCCGCCGGCCTTCTTGACGGCGTCGATCATCTCGCGCGAGCCTTCGACCTTGACGGCCGTGTCCGCGTCGCCGTGGAAGCACCAGCAGGGAAGGTCTTTGATCTTCTCGGCGGTCTTCGTGTCGCCGCGCCCGCAGACGGGGACGATGGCGGCGAACCGGTCCGGGTGGGCCATCGCGATGCTCCAGGTGCCCATGCCGCCCATCGACAGGCCGCTGAGGTACTGCCGCTTCGCGTCGGTCTTGTACTCCTTCTGCACGTCGTCGAGCATCGCCAGCGCGCGCTTCGCGTTCTTGGTGTCCGCGGCCCAACCGAAGTTCTCGGCCTGCGGGATCACCACGATGAACGGGAAGTCCTTCTCGCGCTTCTTGATCGCCGGCCCGATGCCGACTTCGACCGGCATCTTCGCGTCCTTCTTTGTGCTTTTCGTTTCGCCCGCGCCGTGCAGGAACAGGATCGTGGGGTACTCTTTCGTGCCGTCGTAGTCCTTCGGGACGAACACGACGTAGGGCGAGGTGGTGCCGTCGGCATTCTTGAACGTCTTGTCCACGAACCCGGTCTTCGGCTTCTCGTCGGCGGACCGGACCGGCTGCGACGCGAAGATCGCGCACAGCATGAACGCGGAGAAGAGGCAGACGCGCATGGGAGAGGCTCCGGGAGGGGCGTGCTTTAAAGCGTATCAAACCGCGAACGCGAGTGCCACAGTCCGACGTGCGAAAATGCGGTTGCTCGGAACCAGGGTCTCACGACCCTGGAGGGGAAGCGACATCACTCGTCCACGTCGAACTGCACGAGCCGGCCGTCGGCGGTGCCGCACACGCCCGCGGTGCCGTCGGCGGTGAACGCGAGGCACGTCAGCGGCCCGCACTCCCAGTCGTACTCGCGCGCCACCTGCCACGCCTTCACGTCCCACAGCTTCAGCCGCCCCGTGCCCTCGACCGTGGCGAGGTGGCGCCCGGAGCCGGTGAACGCCGCGTCCCGGAACGGCGCGTCCACCCGCCGCACCTCCTTGCTCGTGCCCGTCGCGATGTCCAGGACGCGGACCTCGCCGTCCCACCCGAACGCGCAGGTGCCGCTGTCGCGTGTGAAGCTCACGAACCCGACCGGGTCGCCGGCCGCGGCGCGGCCCCGGCGCCAGGTCGCGCGCGACTGGTTCTGCACGTCCAGCCCGCCGCTGGCGGCGAACCGCAGCTCGAATGCGTACTGCCAGATGCCCGCGAGGAACTGCCCGTCCGGGCTGAACGCGAGCTTGCGCAGCGGCGACCAGTAGTCGAACCCGGTGGTCGGGCGCACCGCCGGTAGGCCCCAGCACGCCAGCTTCGCCTGGTTCGCCTGACCGGTGCGCGTGGCGACGAGTCTCTTCCCGTCGGGCGACACCGCGACCCCGCCGGCGAACTCGCCCTCCGGCTGCGGCGGGACCGGCATGTCGTCGAGCCGGTCGATGCGCAGCGCGCCGCGGTGGACGTACGCCACCCGGTCGCCGGGCGCGAACGCGAACTGGTCGCAGCCGACGCCCAGGGGGAGCCGGCGCACGGGGTTTCCGCTCGCCCAGTCGTAGACGGCGCACCCACGGTCCGCGCCGGACGCGGCCACGAACCGGCCGTCCGGCGCGACCGCCACCGCCGCGACCGCCGCGTCGCACACGTCGATGATGCGCATGGGTCGATTCTACCGCGAACGAGTCGGCGGGCGCGGGTCCGCGTTCACTCCGCGGCGGATTCTTCGCTACCGCGCTCCAAATCCGCACCGCGCCGACCGCACGGTGCAGCAGCCGGCGCTTCAACTGCTCACCGCGCGCCGGTTGCACGAGTACGAGTTGCCGCCGGGGTGGGTGCCGTTCGCCGCGATCAACCCGGAGGACGGCGACTACCAGGTGACGCCGCTCGACCCGGCGCTGCGGGGCCGGTTCCTTCAACTGAAGGTGCGGGCGGACGTGCGCGCGTGGCGCGCGTGGGCCGAGCGGAACGGGCTGCACCACGCGGTCCGCCGGCTGGCCGCGGCCCACGACGACCTGCTCGACACGGTGCCGCCCCGCACCTGGACGTACGTCTCGCACGTCGTCTCGGTGATGACCGCCGCGGAGCGCGAAGACGAGTTGCTTCTGAACGACGCGCTCGGCGGCTACCTCCCGCCGGCGTGGGTGAAGCGGTTCCGCGACGAACTCGCGAAGGACGCGGACACTGCCGACGCGGCCGACGCCGAGGTGCTGCCGCTGCTGCTCCGCTACCACACCGACGGCTCGCTTCAGGCGAAGGTTCGTGCCGCGCGGGACGCGGGGCACACGGACCAGTTCCACCGGCTCTCCCGCCGCTTGCTCGACATCGTGGACGGGGCCGAACTGCTGCGCCTCATCGACGCGGGCGCGTTCAGCCTGGACGCGTTCGACGCGCTGCTCGCGGACCTGCCGGACGACCTCCGCGCCGGCGTGCAGAAGGCGATCGGCGAACAGCCCGCGGCGGCGCGACTGCTCCCGCTGGGGCCGGAGCAGATCGCGGACGCGCAGTACGCGACCTCCGCGCGGCTGGCGACGGTGGCCGCGTGGGTGAACGACCCGCTGAAGCGGCACCGCGCCGTGATCCTCGCGCGGACGGTGGCGAAGTGGCTGGATTCGCGTTCGCCGACCGACATGGGTATTCTGAAGCAGAAGCGCGGCGCGCTGGCCGGGCTGACCGCGTTCGCGCGACAGGTCCGCGACGCCGGCCGCCACGATTTGGATGACGCGCTGGCGCGCCACGGGATTGTGTAAGGCGAGCCGCTGAGTTGCCTTCGCTCGTCTCTTTGCTTGACCTCCCTCCTTGAGGGGGAGGTCGGCGAGGCCTTGCGAGCCGGGTGGGGGGTAGCTCGGCGGATGGGGTGACGTTCACCCCCCACCCGCCGCGGTCGCAAAGCCGACCGCAGCGACCTCCCCCTCAAGGGGGGAGGTCAAAGGCAAAGAGCACCACGATCGCGCCTATGGTCACCAAGATCCACGACTGGTTCACGGGCTTCGTCAACGGGCCGGAGTTCCTCGCGAACTACCCGTACTACGCGGCCGTCCTCGCGCGCATGCAGGCCGTCGAAGACCCGTCGGTCCCGGTCATGGCGGTGTCCGCGCACGGCAAACACGTGTGGCTGCACGTCAACATCGACTACTACTTCGCGCGCGACATCAAGGGGCAGTTCTGTAACCTGCAATACGTGCAGGGGGTGCTGCTGCACGAGGTTCACCACGTCGTGCTCGGTCACCTCTCCGACCCGGAGTTCGCGAGTCCCGCGCACCCGGACCTGATGGAACTGGCGATGGAGGTGAGCGCGAACGAGTACATCCGCGACCCGCTGCCGGGCGCACCGCCGGTGTGGACGATGTTCAAGCAGTACGGCCTCGCGGCCGGACAGAGCACGCGCGAACGCTACGAACTGCTCGTGCGGGCGCGGCGGGCCGGCGCGAACATCCCGGTGCCGGTGCGGTGGGTCGATTCGCACATCGCCCGCGGCGTGTGTCGCAAGCCGGGCGGCACACGACCGGACACCAGCCAGTACATCCGCGTGAAGCGGCTCGTTTCGAGCGCGGTCGAACAGGTGAAGCGCGACCGCGCGGAGAACAGCGGGAGCGGGACGGGCGGCACGCTCGCCGGCCGCGACCCCGGTCACTTCATTGAGGAGCTTGAAGAAGAGTTCGCGCCGACGAAGCCGCGCATGGACTGGAAGACGGCGCAGCGCCTGTTCGCGACACCGCAGCGCCGCGCGTTCACCACGTACGCGCGGCCGAACCGCCGGTTCCGGGGCCGCGTCGGCGAGGTGCCCGGCCGCGTGTACCGCCCGGACGCCGCGAAGCCGAAGCGGCTGCTGGTGGCCATCGACACGTCCGGCAGCATGAGTACGGACGAGCTGAACGAGATCGCGGGGGAGTTGCGGCGGTTGGGCCGGCTCGCGCGGTTCACGGTGGCCGAGTGCGACACGATCGTTCACCGCGTGTACCCGTTCGCGGGGGCGTTCGCGGACGCGGCCGGGCGCGGCGGCACCGACCTGCGCCCGGTGTTCGAGCCGGCGTTTCTGGAGGAACACCGGCCGGACGGCGTGGTGTACTTCACGGACGGCGAGGGGCCGTACCACAACGCGCCGCCCGGCGTGCCGACGCTGTGGGTGCTGACGAAGGACGGGCCCTTCCGCTGCCCGTGGGGCCAGCAAACGCTCATGCACGGAAACTTGTAGGACAGGCTTCCAGCCTGTCCAAACCTGACAGGCTGGAAGCCTGTCCTACGAACACCGCCCGTACCACGCGACCAACCTCGGCAGGTCGCCGCGGTTCGCCAGGAGCCGCAGCGCGAACTTCTGCCGCGCGGAACCGAGCAGCGGGTTGAACCCGAAGTTGTCGTCCACCATCCGCACCGCCCGCGTCACCGCAACGTCCGGGGTCTGCCCGCCGGCGACCATCACGCGGGCCAGCCACATCGCCACCGGGTACGTCAGCGCGAGCGACTCCAGTCCCTCCCACACGGCCAGCCCGAAGTTCGTCGGGCCGCAGAACTGGAGCGACTCCACCTTCACCCGGTGCCACCGCACCAGCAGTGACACCGCGGTGTCACTCATCGCGCCGAGCGGAACGTCGGACGCGGCAAACGCGGCCGAATCGGGTAGCGCCGCGTGGAGCTTCGGCACCCGCCCGCGGCCGGCGGCGAACCTCACCGCGGAGGCGAACCGGCTCACCGGGCCGCCCAGCGCGGTGCCCTTCTCCGCGCCGTGGTCCTTCCGCCCGTACACCGCGACCAGTTGCCGGAACACCGTCCGCCCGGCCCACCCCGGCCGCTTCACCTCCGCCGCGGCCTTCGGCTCCTCGTCGTCAGCCGCTTCGCCCATCACGCCAAGCAACTCGCTGAGGCGATTCCCCGTTACTGCCTTCTTCGCATCACCGCCACCGTCGAAGGTCGCCTTGCGGAGCATGGAGACGATGAACAGAACCTTCCGCCACCGGCGCTCGAACGGATTCGCGTCGTCGGCGAGCAGGTTCGATACGAACGCGGCGATGCGGCCCACGTCGCCCCAGGGCACCGTCTGCGACCCGTACAGCGGGGGCGGATTTGCGCCCTCAGCGCCCTTCGCGCCGGCTTCGAGTCGTATCGCGAACTCGCGGGCCTCGCGCAGGTGGTCGGCGAGCGGCCCGCCCTTGTTCTCCGCGGCCGACGGGCACGCCAGCCGCAGGCCGAGGTTCCAGTGGTCGCCGGCGGGGACGAGCAGGAACGGGTAGATGCGGCACGCGAGCGGCTTGGCCCCGGCCCCGTGCGCGGCGTGGATGCGGCACCGGTTGTCCGGGCCGAGGAACACGCACGCCCCGTCCGGCCGGTGCGCGAGGTGGAAGTCGGCCCCGCGCCGGGTGAACAGCGGCACGCCCTGGAAGTCGGGTTGCTCGTCCCAGCCCTGTCCCTCGATGCGCGCCCGCTCGGCGGCGGTGACCGGCACCGCGTACGAGCGGCAGCAGTCGCCGCACGAGTGGCAGTCCCAGTTCTGGAGCACGGTGAGGGAGCGGACTTGCATTGGCGTTGGGGTTAGGTGTTGTGGGTTGCGTAGCTCGGAACCAGGGTCTCACGACCCTGGCTACCGACAGCCGCCCTTCCAGGGCTAAAGACCGCACTGCCTTGAAGCCCTGGAAGGGCGGCTGTCGGTAGCC
>JAYUBA010000304.1:0-2238 GCA_043741075.1 Frigoriglobus sp. | reverse complement strand
GACTTGGCGGGCCCGTGATGGTCCAGACGACCCCGACGCGCTCCTGAAACGTCACTTGCCACTGTTCGCACAGTGCTCCGATCATACAGCCGACGTGTTGAGACCAATGCCCCCTTGAGGGAGGGGGCTGGGGGGGTTCTTCAGAACTCCAGCGGTTCGTCCCACGCGACCGGGACGACGAACACCTTGCCGTCGCCGATGCGGCCGGTACGGGCCACCTTCGGCACCGTCTCGCGCAGCGCCGCCGCCTCCGCGTCCGTCACCCACACGGTGATCTCCACCTTCGGCAGGTACGCGGTGCTGTACTCGGACCCGCGGTACCGGTCCAGGTAGCCCTTCTGCCGACCGTACCCCTTCGCCTCCCGCACCGAACACGCGGTGACGCCGAGTTCGGCGATGGCGCGCAGCACCGCCTCGGCGCGGAACGGCTTCACCACGATCGTGAGCTGCTTCATGACGTGTCCGCGCGCCTCCATGAGAGCGAGAGCCGATTAGACCCACCCGCCGGTGACCGGCAGCACCTGCCCGGTGATGTACCCGCTCTCCTCGCTCGCCAGGAACAGCACCGCGTTGGCGATGTCCTCCGGCTTACCGAGCCGCCCGGCGGGGATCGCCTTCAGGTACTCGGCCATCACCTCCGGCTTGATCTCGCCGAGCATGGGCGTCTGGACCACGCCGGGCGCGACCGCGTTCGCGGTGATCTGCCGGCGGGCCAGTTCCTTCGCCAGCACGCGCGTCAGGCCGATGACGCCCGCCTTCGCCGCCGCGTAGTTCGTCTGCCCGTGGAACCCGACCAGCCCGGCGACCGACGCGACGCTCACGATCCGCCCGCCGTCGCGCATCACCTCGGTGCCGTACTTGCAGCAGTGGAACACGCCGTCGAGGTTCGTTTGAATGACCGCGTGCCACTCGTCGAGGGTCATCTTCTTGAGCGTGCGGTCGCGGATGATGCCGGCGTTGTTCACGAGTACGTCCAGCCCGCCGCAAGTCTCCTTCACCTGCCGCATCAGCGATTCCACCTGCCCCGCGTCGCGCACGTCGCCCGCGAAGACGTGAACGGCGGGCTTGCTCTCCAGCTTCCGCAACTCGGCCGCGAGCGCGTCGGCGTCTTTTCGATTCGCGCCGTCGGGGTCGTCCCAGAAGTGGAGTACGCACGTCGCGCCGGCCTTTGCGAACGCGGACAGCACGCCCGCCCCGATGCCGCGGGAGCTGCCGGTGACGAGAACCACCTTGCCGGGGAAGCTGTAGGTAATCATGTTCGCAACGCGGAACGTGGAGTGCGGAGCGCGGAACGGAAGACCCCCTGTCGCCGGTCGCGCTATGCGATAGCCTACACGGGTGGGTTGTATTCGGCGTTCCCCGTTCCGCACTCCGCGTTCCGCGCTATGACTGTCCGGTTGGCCCACTTCAGCGACATCCACCTGACCGCCCGGCCGCTCGGCTGGCGCGTGCGGGACGCGTTCAACAAGCGCACGTCCGGGTGGGTGAACGTGGCGGTACTCGGGCGCGGGGCGCGCTTCAAGCACGCCAACGACGTAACGGCCGCGCTGCGCCGCGAGTTCGCGACCCGCGGGTTCGACCAGTTGGTGTTCTCCGGCGACGCGAGCACGCTCGGCTTCCCCTCCGAAATGATTCAGGCCGCGAACCGCCTCGGTGTGGGCGACGCGACCCTGCCGCCGGGCGTCGCGGTGCCGGGCAACCACGACGTGTACGTCGGACCCGCCGCCCGCGCCCGGCTCTTTGAAGACGCCTTCGCCCCGTGGCAGACCGGTTCGCGCGTGACCGCCGACCACTACCCGTTCGCGCGGAAGGTCGGGCATGTGTGGCTCATCGCGCTCAACTCCGCCGTCCCGAACTTCCTGCTGTGGGACGCGTCCGGCCGCGTCGGCGACGCGCAGTTGGCGCGGTTCCGCGAACTGTGCGCCACGCTCGACGCCGGCCCGCGGATCGTGGTGAGCCACTACCCGCTGATGAGGGAGGGGCACCGGCCGGAACCGCGGTGGCACCGGCTCCGCGACTGGGCGAAGGTGCGCGACGCGGCGGCCGGGTGCGGCGTGAGCCTGTGGCTGCACGGTCACCGGCACCGGTGGTACGCGCTGCCGCCCGCGGCGAACCTGCCGTTCGCCACGATCTGCGCCGGCAGTTCCACGCAGACCGGCCGCTGGGGCTACCACGACTACACCATCGACGGATGGCAGTTGAAGGCCGTGCGCCGGGTGTACGACCTGGCGAGCGGCG
>JAYUBA010000303.1:0-2239 GCA_043741075.1 Frigoriglobus sp. | reverse complement strand
CTCCCGGCAGCCGAACCTGTTTCACATCCACGAGAAATCCCGTCCCGCCGAGGTGCAACTGGCCTCATCCGGATATGTCCGGGCGCAGTCGTGCGAAGCGAGCGCCTCAACCCGCTTCAAATGGCTCGTCCTCACCCGCAACCACCTGAAGGGCACTCACCCTCGCAACAACCAGTGGGAGGACTGCTATCTTTTTCACAACTCTGACTTGGCCTTGGACGATTGTATGACCTCGCTCGTCGTTTGCGACGGGGACGTGGAGTTGGTCGCTTCGGGGTTCTCGGCTGGGTCCGTCCTCATCGCCAACGGGTCGATCCGGTCGAAGGTGGGAATCGTGTCCAGCAACTCACTTTTCTTCGCCCACGGAGACATCGCGTTGAAAGCCTTCCGACCCAGCGACGGCGTACAGATGGCCGGCGGAAGGCTACTCGATGTGAAGACGGGTAAGGTCAGACCGAACACCGAGCACGAAAAGAGCGGGGTAAAAGAGAACCCGTTCGGGGTGCGGTTCTTCCAGACCGCGGACGTGGGCGTCGAGCTGGCCACGAAGGGCGCGGTCGTCTCGGTCGCCAAACTCACCCCCGGATCGCCGCTCACCAAGTACGACCTCCAAGTCGGCGACATCATCACCCAGGTGAACGACAAGCCCGCAAAGACCGCCAACGACGTGCGCCGCGAACTGCGATACTCCGTCGCGCTGGAAGCGGGCATCTTCCACATCCGCCGCGGGGACGAGAAGCTCACCCGCGTTGTCTACTTCAAGAACGGTCTGGAGAAGTGATCTCCTACCGTTCCACGTGGAACGTCTGTGTACGTCAGAACGTCGCTGGTTTGAATGTTTCCGATGCGAATCGGCCGCGCCCTCCCACCACAACCGCGCGACACCTCGACCGCGACTGATCCGCGGGTCACGCGTGTGCGAGTGGCCATCTTGGCCGCCTTGGGCGAAATCGCCTTGGAAAACGCATGTTTCCCAAGGTGGTCACCTGGCCGCCTTGGGCCGCCTTGGGCCGAATCACACGTCACGACCGCCCCTCGCCCGCACCGTTCCACGTGGAACGTCAGCGGCCGTTAGAATGTCCGCGATGCACCTCTGCCGCCGCTCCCGCCCGGCGGTGATACACTACCCGTAGAAACCCTCTCCTCCCCGCACGCCGGAGGCACCGATGGCCGCACCCGCACTCCCAATGGACGACCGCGACGGCGTCATCTGGCTCAACGGACACTTCGTCCCGTGGCGCGACGCCAAGGTTCACGTCCTCGTCCACAGCCTCCACTACGGCAACTCCGTCTTCGAGGGCGAGCGCATCTACGGCGGCAAGGTGTTCAAACTCACCGAACACTCGCGCCGCCTCCACACGTCCGCCAACATGCTCGCCTACGAACTGCCGTACTCCGTCGCCGAACTCGACGCGGCCACCCGCCTCGTCGTTGCCGAGAACAAACTCGACTCCGGGTACGTCCGGCCGCTCGCGTGGCGCGGGGCGGAGGTCATCGGCGTGTCCGCCATCGGCGCGAAGGTGCACGTCGCGATCGCGGCGTTCCCGTGGGGCGCGTACTACGAGCAGAAGGCGATCCGGCTCGTCACCAGCCGGTGGAAGCGGCCCAGCCCCGAAAGCTCGCCCGCCGGCAGCAAGGCCGCCGGGCTGTACATCATCTGCACCCTCGCCAAAGACGAAGCCCTCGCCGCCGGCGCGCAGGACGCGCTCATGCACGACTACAAGGGCCGCCTCTCCGAAGCCACCGGCGCGAACCTGTTCCTCCTCATCAACGGCGAACTGCACACGCCCACCACCGAGACCATCCTCAACGGCATCACGCGCCAGACCGTGATCGAACTCGCCCGTAAGCGCGGCATCACGGTGGTCGAGCGCGAAATCTGGCCGGACGAACTCGCGACCGCGACCGAAGTGTTCCTCACCGGCACCGCGGTCGAGGTGCAACCGGTCGCGTCCATCGACAAGCAGACGTTCGAGGTCGGGCCGGTCACGCAGCAGTTGGTCGCGGACTATTCCGCGCTGGTGAGGAGCTAACGATGCGGTCGGCCGTCACCATCTCGCTCGTGCCGGAAGCCCGCGGGGGGCCGTTCGTCTTCTGGGACGATCTTGCCGCCGGGTGCCACAGCGCGAAGGCACTCGGGTTCGACGCCGTCGAAATCTTCCCGCCCAGCCCGGACGCGATCGACGCCAAAGAGCTCGGCAAGCTTTTGAGTGACACTGGGTTGTCAGTCGCGGCGGTG
>JAYUBA010000302.1:0-2239 GCA_043741075.1 Frigoriglobus sp. | reverse complement strand
TGATTGATGGCTCGGCAGGAGCCTCGCCCTCCCGAACCGCGTTGGTGATTGATGGCTCCCGAACCGCGTTGGTGATTGATGGCTCCCGAACCGCGTTGGTGATTGATGGCTCGGCAGGAGCCTCGCCCTCCCAAACCGCTCGCTCCCGAACCGCTCGCGCTCCCGAACCGCTCGCTTAACTGTCCCACTTCCTCACCACGGCCGCGGCACACTGGCCGAGGTTCGTGTACGACACCTTCACCGCGTAGGGCTTCGCGACCGGGCGCGGCGCGCCGGTGTGGACCGCGACCGGGCAGTCGGCGGCCGGCGTCTCGTGGTTGAGCGTGCCCGGCAGTTCGCCGTGCTTCAGCGCGAGCACGCTGCACGCCAACTCCGTGAGGCCGGACGCGGCGCCCAGGTTGCCGAACCGGCTGAGCGGGGCGAACACCTCGGTGTCGCGGCCGAACACCTCCGCGATGCCCCGCGCCTCGAACGCGTCGCCGACGGTCGTGCCCGTGCCGTGCGCGTTCACGTGGTCCACGTCCGAAGGTCGGATGCCGGCGGCGGTCAGGGCGTTACGAATGACCCGCGCCAGCCCCGGCCCCTTCTTCCCGCGGTCCACCCCGGACGCCCACCCGACCACCTCGCCGAGAATGGTCGCGCTCCGGCCGCGGGCGTGGTCGAGGTCTTCCAGGGTGAACACCGCCGCGCCCTCGCCGGTCACGGTGCCGTCGCGGGCGGCGTCGAACGGGCGGACCGCGCGCGCCGGGTCGTCGTTGCGGCGGGACAGTTGGAGGAACAGGTTGTACCGGCTGAGCGTGATCGGGTTGAGCCGCCCCTCGCTGCCGCCGACCACCATCACGTCGGCCGCGCCGCGGCGGACGATGCGGGCGGCCTCGGACAGTGCGATCAGCCCGGCCGAATCGCCCGGAATCTGCGTGTTGCTCGGCCCCTGGAGGTCGTACAGGATGGTGGCGTGGCACGCCGCCATGTTCGGCAGGTACTTCAGCATCCACAGCGGGGTGATCTCGTTCAGCCCGTCCCGGCCCCACGTCGCCATATCGACGGCCCGGCCGTCGGGCGAGGACAGTTTGCTCGCGCCGGCCATGTCGTTCAGGTCGGTCGCCCCCATGAGCGAGGCGAACTCGATCCCGATGCGCTCCGGCGGCACGCTGCCCTTCGCCAGCCCGGCGTTCTGCACGGCGAGTTGGGCACCGACCAGGCCGAGTTCCACCGTCCGCGCCATCGACTTCAGCTCTTTGCGGTAGCCCTTCTCCAGAACGGCCTTGGCGGAGAAACCGGGCACCTCCCCGGCGATGTGGGTGGGCAGTTCGGACGCGTCGATGAGCGAAATCGTGCGGACGCCGCTGGCACCGGCGACGAGCGCCTGCCAGAACGCGTCGGGCGTGGCGCCGATCGGGCTGAGGACGCCGAACCCGGTCAGCACGAGGCGACGGGAGTGAGTTACCATGTCGGCCACCCGGTGCTGATCCCCGACGAGCGCCCGCCCGCACCGGGGGCCGCCGGTCGCGGGCGCGCGAACATCTCAAGTGTTAATGTATTACGCCCGCCGGCTTGCGGGGTAATCGCGAACCGAACGCCGATCGGAAGCCAGGAAGGTTCAGTAGGGCGGGTAATTTGGGTTATCGGGGCGGAGGAAAAACGCGGGAAGCCCCAACCGGGGCTTCGGGTGATCTCGGCGGTGGCGTTCGGCCCATGCAGTTCAGTTCGCCGCGGGCTTGCTCACGGATTCGGCCTGGCGCAGCAGTTGCGTCAGTTCGCCGCTGAAGACGAACTTGGTGTCCGGCAGCCCCGGCGGGAGCTGGGCGGCGGACACGTGGGCGAACATGATATCGGCCTCCGCGACCAGATCGGGTCCGCTGTAGGCGGTCGCGGTCACGCGGGCACCGGCGTCGTTCAGGTCGATCAGCGTGGTCGTGTACGTCAACTGCTCCCCGGCCAGCGCGTCGCGGTGGAACTTCGCGGACATCTTCGCCAGCACCACGTTCTTGGCGTACTTGTTGGCCTCACCGACGAGGATACCGCCGGTCTGGGCCAGACCTTCCAGGATGAGCGGGGCGGGCATCACCGGGAAGCCGGGGAAGTGGTCGGCGAAGTGATCCTCGGCGAGGCTGAGGTTCTTCACCGCCGTCGCGGCCTTGCCCGACTCGAAGCTCACGAACCGGTCGATCCACGTCCAGCGCATCGTGACGCCTCGTTCGTAGTGACCCGCTTCAGCGGGTCTTGGAACCGAACCCGC
>JAYUBA010000301.1:0-7497 GCA_043741075.1 Frigoriglobus sp. | reverse complement strand
TGAATCACATTGCCCGCGCCGGGCATCGGGCCGGGCGGGACCGCGTCCGCCGGCGCCCGCGCGGCGTCCGCGTTGGTCGGCGGGGCGTTCCCTGCGTTCTCCGCCTTGTGCCCCTTCCCCACCTGATAGGCGACGAACACGCCGGCCACGAACAGCACGGCCACCGCGACGCCGATCCCGACGAACAGCCACGTTCGGCCGGGTGAGTGGGGCGTGCCACGCGCCTTCATCGAAGCGGGCGGGTCGATCGCCGCGGTCTTGGGCTTCGGCTTCAGCTTTCCTTTCGTGGAGCCGGAACTGGGAACGGCTCGCGGGGCGAGCGGCGCGGTGGGCGAAGCGCTCGCGCGGCCCGTCGAAATCGGCCCGCCGGCGGACGCGCTCGCGTCCGGGGTGTGCCGCGGCGCGGACTTCGCCGACACGGGGAACGCGGTGTTGCTGGCGGTGGTCTTGTCGGAGCCGGAACCGGGCGCGCGGGCGCGCGAACTCACGGAACTCCCGCTACCGGAGCGGGCGAACACCCCGCGGCCGGGGCCGAACAGCACGCGCGCGAGCGTCGGGTGCGACCCCGACGTACTAATCGGCACCCCGATCAGCGCCTGCACCAGCGGGCACAGGGCCGGCATCTCCCGCTCCGGCGGTGCCGGCACCGGGTGGTTCGCCCACTCGGCCAGCGCCTCGGCCACCTCCATCGGCTCCTGGTACCGGTCGGCGGCTTCCTTCGCCATCATCTTCCGCAGCACCGCGAGGATGCCGGGCGGCACGTCGGACCGCGCCTCATCGACCGGGCGCGGCTCGCGCGTCTGGTGCGCGACCAGCTTGGCCGCGATGGTGCCGTCCGGGAACGGCGTGTGACCGGTGAGCATGAAGTACAGCGTGCCGCCGAGCGAGTAGATGTCCGCCCGCACGTCCACCACGTTCGTCCGCGCCTGCTCCGGCGCGAGGTAGTCCGCGGTGCCCAGCACGCACTTGTCGTCGTACTTCTCGGTGACGCTGTCCTGCTGCTTGTTGAAGAACCGGGCCAGGCCCATGTCGAGAACTTTGATGACGCCGGTGCGGTCGAGCAACAGGTTACCGGGCTTGATGTCGCGGTGAACCATGCCGAGTTCGTGGGCGTGCTGCATCCCCACGGCCGCCTGCGCGACGTAGTGCGCGGCGCGGACCGGGTCGAACCGCTTCTTCTCCTGCACGTACCGGGCGATGACCTCCTGGAGGCTGTGCCCGTCCACGTACTCCATGACGAGGAAGTGCAACTTGTCGTACTGGTCGATGTCGTAGGCGCGGACGATGTTCGGGTGGTCGAGGGCGGCGACGGCCCGCGCCTCGCGGTAGAACCGCTCCAGGTTCGAGTGGTCGTCGAGCTTCTCGACGGGCAGCACCTTGAGCGCCACCAGCCGCTTCATGAGCGTGTGTTCGCACAGGTACACGGCACCCATGCCGCCGGCACCGATGAGTTCGAGCAGCCGGTACTTCGAGCCGATGGTGAACCGCTTGTACCGGCCGAGCTTGAGCTGCTTGGCCTGGAAGAAGGTGAGCTGGCCGTCGCGGACCAGGTGCGCCGCGGTCTGATCGACGGTCTGCGGGGTGCCCGTCGCGCGGTGCCGGCCGAGCAGCTCGTCGAGCTTGGTCTCCGGGGCCAGCCCGCTCTTGCGAACCAGTTCCAGGAACTCGGGCACGGTGGCGGGTGCCGGCATGGTGCGTGTCCTTCGACCCGGAACGCCGCGCGGCGGGCGGGTCATGCCTGATAATCTGGTCGCCGCGGTCGGGCAGTGCAAGTGAGCGGTTCGCATTTTGCCGCGAATTCGGCCCCCGCCGAAACTCGCGGCCGGCGCGGGCCGCGCGGCCGGACGCCCGTCATTCACCGACCACTTCCGGCGTCGCAGTTGTTATCATACCCGAACGGCACCGAGACAGGTGAATTGATGTGCGCCAGGCCCGCGCCCGTGACCGCTGTGAAGGCGGTTAGGCGGTCGATCGCGCGACGGAATTTAAAGTCCGAAAGTTCGGGGACGGTCCCGACACGTCGGCCCTACTCCCGCGGGTTCGCCGTCCCGGCAGGTGGGTCCGCCCCCTCCGACCCGTACCGCTCGTCAGCCGAACAACCGGCGGGCGATGGCGACAACGGTGCCGAGGGCACTGCCGCGCCGTACCTCCGGGGCGTCCGCCTCCCCGGCCTTGGGCGGCTCCACGCAGGCCAACATGCACAGCGCCAACAGGACCAGCGCGTACGCGCTCCAGGCCACGTCGAAGGAACTCAACTCGTTGACCGTGATGACCTCATACCAACCGGTCAGGTTCATGGTCATCCCGGCCACGATGAGCACGGCCAGAACGGCGAACGGGCGGAGGATCGCCCACCGGATCACCACCCGGTCCCGCGCCTGGCCCTTTACCGTCACCTGGAACGGCCGACCGAACGGCCGGACCACCGCTTTCGCCAGCGCGGCCGTGAAGTGGAACGCCCCGAGTGCCCGCTGGACGGCGGAAATCGGGGGTATCACCCGGCCCTCTGAAAGCCAGTAAACCACCACCCACGTGGCAATGAACCGGGGCAACAGCACCAGATACGCGCCCTCTCCGGCGCCGGGAATGGCCGACACCCCGGTCAGCCAGAACACCGCCGGGGCCAGCAACAGGAGGACGATGAACGGGTACGTGAACCAGTACAGGATCGGTTCGAGGTAGAAGAGGCGGTCGCGGAGGGACAGCCCTTTCGCGCGGAACGGGCCGCTCTTCAGGTAGGCGTGTTGGATCGTCCCGGAGCACCACCTGGCCCGCTGCTTGATGTACTCCGGGACGCTCTCCGGCGCCAGCCCGACGGCCAGCGGCTCGTTCAGGAAGAGGGTCCGCCACCCCCGTGCCTTCAGCACGTATGAGATCTCCAGGTCCTCGCAGATCGACGCCTGGGGGAACCCGCCCAGTTCGGCCAGTCGCGCCCGCGGCACGACCCACCCGCTCCCGACGCAGAACGCGTTCCCGTACGCGTCCCGGGCGGACTGGGCCATCGTCATGAAGAAGTACTGCTCCTCGGTCCACGCCCGGCCCCCGAGCAGGTTGTACTGCACCGGGTCGGGGTTGCGGAAGTGCTGGGGCGTCTGAACCAGGCCGATGTCCTCGCGGAACAGGAGGAAGCCGAGCGTCCGGTAGAGGAAGGACGGGTGCAACTCGAAGTCCGCGTCGATCACCAGCAAATAGTCCCCGGAGGTTCGCGGGAGCGCGTAATTCAGGTTCCCCGCTTTGCCGTGTTCGTTGGTCGGGCGAACCACGCACCCGACCCCGTACCGGGCGCACAGGTCCGGCAGCCACGGCCGCTTGCCGTCGTCGAGGAGCCAAATCTTGAGCCGATCGCGCGGGTAGTCCAGGGCGAGCGCCGCACGGATCGTCCGTTCCAGGATCTCGGCGTTCTCGCTGTACGTGGGGACGAACACGTCCACGGTCGGGAGCGACGGGGAGGCGCGGAGAACCCGCTCGTGCCGGTCGGCCTCGGCCGAATGGTTGGTCAGCCGGACGAGTACGGACAGGCTCCACACTTCGTAGGCGATGGCCACCACCTCGGCCGCGAAGAAGGCCCACACCCACAGATTGGCGGCGGCCCCACTGAATCCCGGTAGGGTGACCGTCCACCGCCAAGCCAGATACCCGGCGGTGAGCGCATGCAGGAACAGGACGGCGACCAGCCGCGCCCGGGTGTTCCGGGCCGGGGCGTCGGACGCCAACAGCGCCAACCCACCGCCGAGGGCGAGCGCCAGCATCAAGGGTTCACCGGGCATGGCGTCAGAACCTCAGCCGGGTGAACAACCAATCGACGCCCTGCTCGACCGGATCGGGGTCCGCGCCCGAGATCAGCACGCGGACGTGCCGGCCGATCAGGCTGACATCCGGGGCGGACTCGTCGAGTTTGATGATGACCTTCACCTGCCGCGGATCCCCGTCGAGTAGCGAGACCGCGTACCGCGCTTCCGCCTCGGCCGTGTTCGAGGTGCGGACCGCCTGGACCCGCCCCGCCAGGGTCGCCCCGCCGGTCAGGCAGACCGTCGCCCGGCACCCGGGAACCACAGTGGTCAGATACCGTTGGTGGATGAGGGCCTCGACGAAGACCGTGTTCTGGTCGGCGACCTCGAGCACCGTTTCGTTCCGATCGACCACCTGGTTGAGTCCACCCGGCCGCTTCCAGACGACCCCGGCCAGTGGCGCCCGGACCGGCGCGTCGGAAAGGCCGCGGACCCGCTCCTCCTCCTCTTGAACCGCCCGCGCCGCCGTCTTCAGTAGCTCGTTGACCTCGGCGATGTCGGCCCGCAGTCGGGGCATCTTGAACGCCAGTTCGCGGGCCTGGAGTTGGAAGACGGGGGCGTCCCGCGTCACGAACAGTTCCTGTCCGACGGCTTCCAACTCCGCCTCGGTCCGGCCGAGGCCCGCCCGCTCGAGGTCGATCCGCGCCTTCGCCACGGTCGCCGCGTCGCGCGTATCGGCGAGTTCCGCCGCCCCGCCGGCCCCGCGGTCCGTCAGGTCCCGCGAGCGCCCCACCCGGCGATCGACGGCCTCGTACTCCAGCTCCGCCACCTTGACCCGCGCGCGCCCCTCCCGAGAGGTCGCCCCGAGACTATCGACCATCGCCCGCGTGTACCGCTCCAGATCCTTTCGGCACGCGGCCTCGGCCTCGGCCGTGTGTGCCAGTTCGGCGACCAGACGTGCGCGGCGGGCGACCAGTTCGCCGTGCCGCGCGCGGGCGACCGTCAGGTGGCTGATCTCGACGTTCCGGCCGGTCACCCGCATCACCGCCTCGCCCTCGGCGACCCGGTCGCCGACGGCCGGCGCGAGTGCGGTCACCTCGCCGCCGATCGGTGCCCGGACCTGGACGATCCGGGCGTTGACGACCGCCCGGCTGGTGACCGGGAAGAAGAACGGCAGCGCCCAGAACCAGAGCGCCAACAGGAGGAGGCCGAGTGCGACCATGCGCCGGAGCATTCGGCACGCCCACCCCACGAGCGCCCGGATGAGCCGGCGCAAGAGGTTCGGTCGGGGAGCCGGCACCGGCTTGGGGGTCGGGGGCGACTTGGTGAGCACCGGCAACTCGTCCGAGTCGTCGAGGTAGTTAGCGGTCGTGGAAGCACCCGAGCGGGTGACGCCAGACGGCTGGCGGTCAAGTACCGCGAGAACGTCGTCGCCGCCGGTCTCGTACTCAGTACTCTCGGCCGCACGGGAATGAGGTGTGGAATCCATGCCAACTCGTCCTTCAACAGAAGTAGTATCGTGTTGCGGACCACCAACAACCGGTGGGAATTCGCAGAGGGCGTCAGGAGTAGGGGCGGAGGAGAGCGAAGGCTGGGAGGTGAAAGCATTTCCAAAGCCGTTTGGGGTGAATAATCGGGTTGCGGAAGAAATTTGATCCTCTGGAATGGCTTTGCCCATAAACGTCAGAATGGCAGGCGATTCAAAGGCTTTTCGGCCCTGTTTCGTCCGAAATCAGGGGTTTATATCCAAAGCCCTCTGGAATAGCCCTTACACCCAAACAAATGCTAAGTACCCGCGTGATCGGGCGTTAGCCGTTCTACACTGCGCCCCGCAATGGCGAAGAAATCGTGTTTCTTGGCAAAGCACACCCGCGGCATCATGATCGGCGGTCGGCTTTGGATATAAACCCCTGATTTCGGACGAAACAGGGCCGAAAAGCCTTTGAATCGCCTGCCATTCTGACGTTTATGGGCAAAGCCTCGGCGGTCTGTGACCAGCCGTAGCGAGCAGTGAACTGCCCGGTTTCCTGGCTTCAATGCCTGTACCTGTCGCAAGCGGAAAAGTCAGCAGATTTGGCGGAACGGGATAAACTCATCACCGCCGACCGCGTACTGGGTGGCAACAGCGGGTTCGGATCACGTTACGAGGGGAGTTTATGGCTGCGCGGCGCGAGTTAGGGCAGGTCTATACCGTGAAGGCCGTCTGCCCGCACGACTGCCCGGACACCTGCGGCATGGTCGTGACAGTGGACGCCTCAACCGGCCGCGCGGTCGATCTGCGCGGCGACAAGGAGCACCCGTTCACCCGCGGCTTCCTGTGCCAAAAGGTGAACAACTACCTCGAACGCGTGTACCACCCGGACCGGCTCCTCTTCCCACTGAAGCGCGTCGGCCGGAAGGGCGAAGGGAAGTTCGCGCGAATCTCGTGGGAAGAGGCCGTCGGCACCATCGCGACGCGGTTCAAGGAGATCGCGGCTTCGGCCGACGGCCCGCAGGCGATTCTGCCGTACAGCTACGCCGGCACGATGGGCAAGCTGATGTACGCGAGCCTGGACCGCCGGTTCTTCCACCGCCTCGGCGCGAGCCTGCTCGACCGCACCATCTGCGCGACCGCGGGCGCCGTGGGCTGCGACGTGACGCTCGGTACGCGGGCGATGATCGACCCGGAAGCCGCCGTGAACGCCCGCTACATCGTGAACTGGGGTTCGAACACGTCCGTCACCAACATTCACTTCTGGAGGGTGGAACACGAGGCCCGCAAGCGCGGCGCGAAGATCGTCACCATCGACCCGTACAAGTCGCCGACCGCGGCGAAATCCGACTGGTGGATTCCGGTCCGCCCCGGCACGGACGCGGCGCTCGCGCTGGGCGTGATGCACATTATCTTCCGCGAGGGCTGGCAGGACGACGATTACCTGACGAACCACTGCGTCGGCGCGAAGGAACTGCGCGGGCGGGCGCTGACCGAGTACCCGCCGGAGAAGGTGGCGTACATCACCGGCCTTTCGGTCGAAGAGATCGAGCGGTTCGCCCGCGAGTACGCCCGGTCGCAGGAGTTGTTCGGCGGCCCGGCGCTGATCCGCCTCAACTACGGCTTGCAGCGGCACGGGGGCGGCGGCATGGCGGTGCGCACCGTCGTCTGCCTGCCCGCCCTCACCGGCGACTGGCGCTATCCCGGTGCGGGCGCGCTGCTCAGCACGAGCAAGGCGTACCCGTTCGACGACAACTACCTGACGCGTCCCGACCTGATCCCAAATGGCACGCGCACCGTCAACATGGTTCACCTCGCCGAAGCGCTGCACGGCGGACTTCCCGGCCCGCCGGTTCGCGCGCTGTTTGTGTACAACTCGAACCCGGCCGCGGTGAACCCGGACCAGTCGCGCGTGCTCTCCGGCCTCGCCCGCGAAGACCTCTTCACAGTAGTTCACGACCAGTTCCAGACGGACACCGCCGACTTCGCGGACATCGTTCTCCCCGCGACGACGCAACTCGAACACTTCGACATCCACAGCAGCTACGGCCACCTGTACGTGCAGGCGAACAACCCCGCGATCACCCCGCTCGGCGAGTCGAAGCCGAACACCGAAGTGTTCCGGCTGCTCGCGAAGGCGATGGGTTTCGAGGACGAACTGTTCGCGGAGACGGACGAGCAACTCGCGGCCCGGAGTCTCGGCGATTTCTCTTCTTTGCCCTCTCCCCTTGCGGGAGAGGGTGGCGGCGCTTCGCCGCCGGGTGAGGGGGCGCTCAGCAACACGACGAAGGCGAAGCC
>JAYUBA010000300.1:0-2244 GCA_043741075.1 Frigoriglobus sp. | reverse complement strand
ATCACCTGCAGCAACTTCATCGGGCAGTCTCCTCGTACTGACTTGGCACCCACCGACGGTTCGTTACACGGAGTGGTACAGTTTGACCCCGGCTGCTCCGTGATTTCAGGTGCTCGGTCGTCAAACTGTACCACCACCCCCCGGCGGACGCGACCTCACCTTACACCACACCGGCGAGCTTCTTCAGCTCGGCCGCGATCGCGGCCACCTCCGACTCGCCCGCCGCCAACTCCTCGCGCAGCGCCTCCAGCTTCGCGACCGCTTCCTCGTGCGCGGTCAGCTTGGCGACCACCGCGCGCCGGGCGTCGGCCAGCGACTGCTCCGTGTAGCACGCCTCCTTCTCCGCCTTCTTCACCTCGTCCGGCAGCTTGCGGATGCGGTTCTCCAGGCCGATCTGGTCGGCGACCAGTTGCGTCCGCGTCGCCCGCGCCTGCGCCCGCTTCACCACCGCGGTCGCGTGTTCGCCCGCCGCCGGGGTCGGCACCGGCACCAGCGTGACGCGCGTCGCGGCGAACGCCACCGACTCGCGGAGCGACTTGCCCTTCGCCTTGTGGTAGACGATCGTCAGCAGGAACGTGCCGAGCGCGACCAGCACCGGCACCGGGTTGGCCTCGATGCTGCCCCGCACCCGCTCCGCGGCCCGCGCCGCCGCGTCGAGGAACTGCCGGGCCTCGTCGGGGTGAGTGGCGTACCCCGTGCCGACCGCCGCCGCCACGGTCGCCAGCGCGATGAACTTCTTCATGGGTGCTCTTCCTTGGTGTGCGTCCGGCCGACGTGCAACCCGAAGCAGGTGCCGAATTGGGACGTTCAGCGGGAAAGAGAGCGTCGGATAACGATTTGGTTCGCGCGTGGCGCGGAGGAAATGGCGGGCAGACTTCTCGTGGGACGGGCCTCCCGGCCTGTCGAACCAAGGACAGGCCGGGAGGCCTGTCCCACATCGAGCCAACCCCTCCTCTCTTTCTCGTTGCCCCCGCGCGCGCGCGGTCGTAATCTGCGTGCAGTTCCCCTCCACTCATCGCAACGAGCCTCTCCATGAGCAACAAGCGCGTGCGCGTCGCTATCGTCGGCCTCGGGTTCGGGGCCGAGTTCATCCCCATCTACCAGGCGCACCCGGACGCCGAGATGTACGCCCTCTGCCGCCGCAACCGCGCCGAACTCGACGCGTGCGGCGACAAGTTCGGCATCCCCAAGGAGCGCCGGTTCACCGACTACGCCGCGATGCTCGCCGACCCGAACATCGACGCGGTCCACATCAACAGCCCCATCCCCGACCACGGGCCGCAGACGCTCGCGGCCCTCAAGGCCGGTAAGCACGTCGCCTGTACCGTGCCGATGGCGACCAGCAGGGAGCAGATCAAAGAGATCATCGAACTTCAGAGGAAGGTGGGGAAGGTGTACATGATGATGGAAACGGTCGTGTACGCCCGCGAGTACCTGTTCGCGAAGGACCTGTACGACCGCGGCGTGCTCGGCCGCATCCAGTTCCTCCGCGGCAGCCACCAGCAGGACATGGACGGCTGGCCGGGCTACTGGCCGGGGCTGCCGCCGATGTGGTACGCGACCCACTGCGTCAGCCCGTGCCTCGCCATCATGTCCGACGCCGCGAAGGGGAAGTGTGCGCTCGCGGAGAGCGTCGTGTGCCACGGGTCGGGCCGCATCCGCGAAGAGTACATCCCGATTTACGGCTCGTCGTTCGCCGTTCAAACGGCGACGTTCAAGATCAAGGACACCGACGTGTGCGCGGAGGTGACGCGGAGCCTGTACGACACGGCCCGGCAGTACCGCGAGAGCTTCGACGTGATCGCGAGCAACGTCAGCTTCGAGTGGCAGCAGTTGGAAGGCGAGGAGCCGGTGCTGCACACGCGCGGGAAGCCGGAAGGGCAGATCCCGGAGCGGGTGAAAGTGCCCGACTTCGCCGCGCGGCTGCCGGACCCGATCCGCACGTTCACCGGCGCGATCCACGACGCGACGCACCTGAGCTTCGTGCAGGGGGGCGGGCACGGCGGCAGCCACCCGCACCTGGCGCACAACTTCCTGATGGCGGTGCGGGGCGCGCAGCCGGCGTTCCCGGACGCGCCGACGAGCGCGAACTGGACGCTGGTCGGCATCTGCGCCCACGAGAGCGCGATGAAGGGCGGGGACCGGGTGATGATCCCGGCGTGGTGAATGAAGAGAAGGCATGGCCCGCAGATGACGCAGACTCCGGCGCAGATGAAATCAGATTAAAACAGGCTTCTGTCTTAA
>JAYUBA010000299.1:0-7509 GCA_043741075.1 Frigoriglobus sp. | reverse complement strand
GATTTCCGAAGTTCGAGCCTCGTGAAAATGACCGTTTTTCAGCCCTCGAACTTCGTAACCCCCTGTAATTTCAGGGGTTCGTAGTGCGCCCGCCCTGCTTCTCCACCTTCAACGTCAGCGTCTTCGCGGCGTACTCGGCGCTGGTTCCCTCGCGGCGGGCGAGCACCACGAGCGGGCGCTCCATCGGCTGCACCCACGGTTCCGCGTACAGCACCACCTCGCGGCTCGTCTCGCGCTCGGTGACGAGGATGCCGTTCAGCCCGACGTTCCGCACCCACACGCCGTGCGGTAACCCCTTCACGTCGAGCGGTACACGGCCCACGAACGTCCCCTGCCGGGCGATGTCCACCGTGAACCGCGCCTCCTTGCCCGGCTGGAGCGTGATCGTCTGCACGCGCACGGTCGTCACGATGTCGCCCGTGCCGATAAGTGCGGGCAGCGCGAGCGCCACCTCGCGCGTGATCTCCCTTCCGCCGACGACGACGGACGCGACGAGCTTCACATCGGGCTTCGCCGGCAGAGCAGCGGCGGGGTCGCCGTACAGCGCGAACGTGGTGCTGTTTTGGCCGGCTTCGACGAAGGTGGTCGGGGCGTGGAAGCCGACGGGCACGTTCTTCAAAGACACGTTGATTCGGCCCTCGTAGCCGTCGATGCGGCTCACGGTCACGTTCACCGGCACCGCCCCGCCCTTGAGCAAGCTCGCGCCGCTGACACTCGCCGTCACGGTGAAGTCCGGCTTCGGCGGGCGCACGGTCACGCGGAAGGAGTTCGTCGGTCCGCGCGCGCCGCGCGCGTCGGTGACCCGCACCTGGTAGGTGCCGTCGGCCGGCGGGTCGAAGAAGAGGCGGCTGTCCTTGCCGTAACCGGGGCCGCCGTCGTCGTTGCGGTAAGTGAGCGCGAACACCGGCATCCCGTTGGGCGGGAACTTCTTGCCCGGCGCGTGCAGGTCCACCTTGTACACCGGGAGGCCCATGCTGTGATGCGTGGGCGTGGAGCCGAGGAACCCGACCCGCTGTCCGGCGGACTGGTAGAACTGGCAGTCGTCGTCCGGCCCCTTCGGCAGCGCGAGAATCCGCATCACCTCGCCGTTCACGAACAGGTAGTCGTCGATGGCGAGTTCGTTCCACGCGTCCAGCCGGATGCCGGTGGCCGCGGAGTCGTGGTCGCGGAACGTCACGCTCGTCCGCGCGGCGCAGCGGAGCGTGGCGAGCGGGACCGGCGTGCCCGCGGCGTCGAGAATCTCGATCGCGGAATCCACCGGCGACCCGGCCCGCCGGGCCAACACCTCCACGACCAACCGCTCGCCCTTCTTCGCCATGAACTGAGCGGTCTGCGCTTCGTTCGCCTTGGTGAAGAGGCCGTCGGCCGAGCCGGGCACGCGAATGTCTGCCCCGGTGATGGGGTCCAGCACCACCGACGGGAACTCGGAGACCACCACGGATGCGGAACCGACCGCTTGAGCCGCGTTGCCGAGCGGGACAGGCACCTTCGAGCCGGGCAGCGCGTCCGCGGGAACCGTCACCTTCGCGGTAATACCGGTGGCACCCGGCGCGAGGTTGACGCCGGTGACGTGGACGCTGGACGTGCGGCCCCGCTGCACCGCGAGCGGGAACACGCCGGTCACGACCGGCACGTCGCCGATGTGTAACCGGTAGCCGAAATCGACACCGCCGCGGAAGTCGCGGTCGCGGACGCCGACGGCGTACACGCCGGCCTCGCGCACGACGTACCCCAAGGACGCGCCTCCTTCGGCCAGCACGGTTCCGCTCGCGTCGGTCAGCACGAGCGCCGCGTCGAGCTTCGAGCCGAGTTCGGTCGCGATCACCTGCACGCCGATCTGGTCGCCGCGGCCCGCGGCGAACCGGAAGTAGTCCACGTCGCCGGCGCGGTCCACCGTGCCGACGACCGTGACCGGCAGTTTGACCGCCATCGCGGTGCGGGCGGAGTCGGTCGCCCCGACTTCCGCGACCGCGTCGAAGCGGTCCACAGCGAACGCGACCGGCCCCGACTTCCCGCCGTCGCCGTCGAAGGTAAGTTGCACCCCACCCACAGGAGCCGCCGCGCCGATGGTCACGTCCAACACGAGCTCTGTTGCCTTCCGCGCGTCTGGGACGAGTTTTACTTCTACACCCGGCAGGCTCGCGGTGACGGTCTTCACCTGATCGAGGTTCGTGCCGGTGACCGTGACGCGAGTGGTCTTCCCGCGGGTGCCGCCGTTGGGAGCGATCTTGTCTACCTTCGGCGGCATGGGCTTCGGCGGTTGCGCGAACGCGGGCTGTACCCCCGGCTTGTCCTTCGGCGCGGCTTTCAGCGGAAGCGGTTGCGCGCCGACCTTCCCGGTCGCGGCGTCGATGAGCAGCGCGGCCCCGTCGAAGCGAGCGAGGGCGAACTGCTTGCCGTCCGGGCGGAGCGCGAAATCGAGGATCGCGTCCGGCTGTGCGTCGTACACCTTCACTTCGGTCAGCTTCGCCGCGTCCCACGACTTCACGAAGCGGTCTTCGCCGGCCGTGTAGAGCGTCTGGGCGTCGGCGGTATACGCGAGCCGCCACACCGGCTTCTCGTGCGCGAACGCGCTGGCCACGAGCTTGCCGCCGTCCGCGTCGGCCGCCCACACGCGGAGGCTCCGATCCACGCCGGCCGCCGCGAGGTGCTTCGTGTCCGGACTCCACGCCACCGCGTACACCCAGTCGGTCGCGTCGCTCAGGGTGTAGAGGCGCTTGCCGGTCGCGATGTCCCAGACCTTCACGGCGCGGTCCGCGCCGGCGGACGCGAGCAGCTTGCCGTCCGGGTGGAACGACAGCCCGTACACCGCGTCGCTGTGGTCCTTCAGCGTGAGCCGCGGCGTCTTTGCGACACTCCCATCCGCCGGCACGTCCCACAAGTGAATGACGCGGTCGTAACCGGCGGTCGCGAGCGTCTTGCCGTCGGGCGAGAACGCGAGCGCGTAGATCGCGTCGCGGTGTGCCGCGATTGTCACTTTCGGTTCCAGACCGGGGCCGCCGATCGGTCGGAGTTGAAGCAGGCCGCTTTTGCCCGCGTCCCCGTACGCAATCGCGATCCGCCGCTGGTGCGGGTGAAAGGCGAGTGCCGACACGCGGCCCGCGACCGGTTCGGGCGTTCCGATCTGAGCGCCATCGGGGTGGAACAATCGCACCCCGCCGTTTAGCCCGAACGCGACGTACTCCCCCTTCGGGTGGTACGCGACCGCGGTGACGGCGGGCGGCGCGGCCGTCGCGACCGCGGGGAGGAACAGCAGCGCGGCAGAGAGGTAGCGCGACATGGTGAGTTGCTTTTGTAGGACAGGCCTCCCGGCCTGTCACAGCGGAGACAGGCCACCCCGGGGCGGGCATGGGGCGCTCCGAACGGGTTAGTCTCGTTCGGCATCAGCGGTCGGGTCGGGTCGTGGGGCACGCGGCTCGCGTGCTCTTCGCACGGCACGCGGGCCGCGTGCCCCACGAACAGCGTTAGTGGTTGAACAGGAACTCGCGGCCCGTGAGGACCGCCCATACGAAGTCTTCGATCCCCTCGCGCCGGGATTGCGCGCCGTCCGTCGCGGCCCCGGCCAAGATCGCCAGAAACTTCTTCCGTTCCGCGGCGGTCGGCGCCCGACTGAGTGCCAGTAGGAACACGCGGTCCACGATCTGCTCGTCGGTCAGTTCGTCGGCCAGCCACTTGCTCACGGCCGAGTTCTTGTCGCGGAGCTTGTCGTTGAGCGTGTAGCCGTTGTTCAGGTGAAGCGCCTGCGCGACGCTCGCGTCGGCGGTGCGCTCGCACGAGCAGGTCTGGATGCGCTCGGCCCGGCCGAAGGCGTCGAGGAACCGCGACGTGGCGAGCGAGTCGGGCACCTGCGCCGCCCGCGTGCCGGCCGGGTACGTGCCGGCGGGCGTGCTCGAGTCGCCGGCCGCGGAGTTGATCTTGTCGAACGGCGTCGGCACGCCGGTCACGTCCGAGTACGCGTCGAGGATCACCTCGCCCGGCAGGCGGCGGAGCAAGTAACGCGAGTAGAAGCGGTCGTCCGCCCCGTTCTCTTTCAGCGGCTTCGACGAGCGCTGGTACGCGGCCGAGTTGAGGATGACGCGCATCAGGTGCTTCACGTCGTACTTGCTCTTCACGAAGTCGCCCGCGAGCGCGTCGAACAGCTCGCGGTTGCTCGGCGGGTTCGTCTCGCGCAGGTCGTCCTCCGCTTCCACCAGCCCGCGGCCCATGTAGTTCCGCCACACGCGGTTCACGAGTGCCTTCGCGAAGTACGGGTTGTCCGCGGCGGTCAGCCAGTCGGCGAAGTACGCGCGGCGGTCGGCGGGCGAGTCGGCCGGCAGCGGCTTGCCGTCGAGCGGCGTGGGCGGCATCGCGATGCCGCGGCGCAGGTGAAGCGCGTCGCCTTCGGCCTTGCTCTGAACGAACACCTCGCCGGCGTGGTCGCCGTTCTTGAGGCCCACGCGCGAGAAGAGATTGGCGTAGGCCCAGTATTGGTCCTGCGTCCATTTCTCCAGCGGGTGGTTGTGGCACTTCGCGCACCCGACCGACGTGCCGAGGAACGTGATCGCGGTCGCCTCGGCGAGTTCGCTCACGTCCTTGTGCAGCACGAAATAACTGCCGGCACCGTTGGTGAGCGAACTGCCGGTCGCGGTGAGGATGTCGCGGGCGAACGCGTCCCACGGCCGGTTGTCGGCCACGCCCTGCCGCACCTTCCGGTAGAATGCCCACATCGCCGGTTGCGGCAACTTGCGGCTGGACACGAGCAGCAGGTCGGACCACTTCTGCGACCAATAATCCACGAACGCGGGGTGGTCGAGCAGTTTGTCGATGAGCTTCGCGCGCTTCTTTGGGTCGGCGTCGGCGAGGAACGCGGTCACGTCAGCCGGCGCGGGGAGGATGCCGCAGGTGTCGAGGTACGCGCGGCGGATGAACTCCGCGTCGCCGCACTGCTCCGACGGCGGCAGATTGAGCAGTTGGAGCTTCTTGACGACGTGCTCATCGACGAAGTTGTTCCGCGGCGACTTCGCGAACGCGTCGGCCTTCACGTCGTTCGGGAACGGCGCGGTTACGGTGAGCGTGGTCACCTTCGTGCCGAAGCCGACGGTGATCGCGGCTTCGCCGTTGCCGACGGGCGTGATGGCGCCGTCCTCGCTGACGCGCGCGACCAACTCTTCGCTCGACCCGAAGCGCGCCCAGCGGGTCACGTCTTCGGTGGTGCCGTCGGAGTATGTCGCGCGCACGATCGCGCGGAACGCGGCCTTCGGCTCCTTCGCGTTCACCAGGATCGCGGGCGGGTACACTTCGAGCCGTTCGAGTGTCGCGTCGTTCGCCTTCGGACCCGGCGCGCCGGCCTTGATCCAGTCGAGCATCACCTTGTAGTGCGGCGAATCCTCGATGAACCGCGTGCCGCCGCCGTGGGGCATCGCGCGCGTCGCCTTCTTCAGCGCGAGACTCTCCGCCGGCGTCGTGAGATCGACGCGCCTGGCAAGTGCCTGACGTGTGAGTACGAACCAGTCCGTGTCCGGGTCGAAGCCGCGGAGCGAGAGTTTCATGCCGCCCTTGCCGGCGAGCGCGCCGTGGCACGCGCCCGCGTTGCACCCGTTGCGGGTGAGCGTCGGGACGATGTGGTTGCGGAAGCTCCAGTCGCCCGGCTTGCCGCCGGTCACGCCGCCACCGACCTTCACGCTCGTGTCGCCGACCGTGACCGTAATGAGGAAGTCGCCGCCCTCAATCGCGGTCACCAACCCCGTCGCGTCAACCTTGGCGGTCTTCTCGGCGGACGACGCAAATTTCGCGGTCGCGGTCACGTCGCGCACGACGCGGCCGTTCTCCTCTTCCACGACGACGAGCTGCTGCGTCCGGTTCGGGCCGCCGATCGCGACCGCCGCCGGGTACACGCGCAAATCGGCGGCCGTGGCGGACGCGGTCGCGGCGAGCGACACGACGAGGGAGAGAGTGAAGACCCGCATGGCGGCTGTTCCGGGGTGTTCATGTAGGACAGGCTTTTCAGCCTGTCTAACGAAAGGACAGGCTGGAAGCCTGTCCTACAGCAGCGGCTCAGAACAACTCGCCGATCGGCTTGAGGGCGTAATCGACCATCGGGAGCGGGCGGTTCTGTGGGCCGGGCAGTTCCTTGTGCGGGTCCAGGCCCAACCCCTTGTAGATCGTCGCCGCGATCTCGCCCGGCAGCACGGGCCGCGTCTTCGGGGCGTACGCGTGCTCGTCCGTCTCGCCGACCACCACGCCGCCCTTCAGCGGGCCGCCGCCCATTACCACCGTCCACGCGCCGGGGTGGTGGTCCCGCCCGCCCGCCGGGTTCACCTTCGGCGTGCGGCCGAACTCGCCCAGCGCCACCACCATCGTGTTCGACATCAGGCCGCGGTCGCTCAGGTCTTCGAGCAGCGCCGTGTACGCCTGATCGAAGTTCGGGGCCACCTCCTTCGACATCTGCACGATGTCGGTGAACGGCTTCGACCCGTGGATGTCCCACGTCACCTCGTCGAACACCGTCTCGAACATGTTGACCGTAACGAACCGCACGCCGGCCTCGATCAGCCGCCGGGCCATCAGGCAGCACTGGCCGAACCGCGTCCGGCCGTAGCGGTCCCGCGTCTTGTCGGACTCCTTCTCCAGCGCGAACGCCGCCCGCGCCTTCGCGCTGGACATCAGCTTGTACGCGAGCTTGAAGTTGTCGTCGAGTTGCTTCGCCGCGGCGCTCTGCTCGAACGCGCCGGTCGCGTCATCGACCGCGTCGCGGAGTTTCTGGCGGCGCTCGGCGCGGATCGCGGAGATGTACTCCGGCGGGAGCAGGTCGGGCACCGTGAAGCCGGGCGCGTTCGGGTCGGCGTTCAGGATGAACGGGTCGTGCGGCTTGCCGAGGTAGCCGGCGGTGTGGCCGTGCGGCAGGTTCCCGCCGGTGCGGCCGATCGGCTTGGGCAGCAGCACGTGCGCCGGGAGTTCGCCGCGCCCGCCTTTCAGGTAGCCGAGCGCGCAGCCGACGTGCGGGTGCTCCACGCCGCCGCTGAACAGCCGGCCCGTCTGCATCATCTGGTGGCCGGTGTCGTGGACCGCGGTCGCCGTGTGATACACGCTGCGCACCAGTGAGAACTTGTCCGCGTGCTTCGCCATGCGCGGGAAGATTTCGCTGATCTGCATCCCCGCGACGTTCGTCTGGATCGCCTGGAACGGCCCGCGCACTTCAGCGGGTGCTTTCGGCTTCGGGTCCCACGTGTCGAGTTGGCTCGGCCCGCCGACGAGGAACAGCATGATGCAGTTCACGTCGTCGTCCTTGGCCCCCGCGGCCTTCGCCCGCGCGAGTCCGGGGAGCGAGAGGCCGAGCGGGGCGATGGCCCCGGCGTGGAGGAAGTCGCGACGGGACAGGCCGTCGCAGAACGTGGCGGGGCGGTCGGCGTCCAACCGGATCATCGGTGCGGCTCCGTGGCGATTGGAAGGAGAAGCGTTCGTACCGTTTTACCTACCCGATTCGCGCGCCGCGAGCAACGACAAAGGCGTGAAGGGTGTGGCGAGCGGCAC
>JAYUBA010000298.1:0-2246 GCA_043741075.1 Frigoriglobus sp. | reverse complement strand
CCCACGACAAGAGGCCACACCGCCCCCAAGCGGAAGGAGCCACGGCGATGAATACTATACCTGAGTTCACTTCGAGTCAACGCCGGTAGCGTCTCCCGATGCGGCTTCTCGTCGCAGATACCAGACCACCAGGGCAATTCCCAGGAAGAACGTGGCGAACCGGAATCGCGAGTCCCAACTCGCGAACACGACCGCCGCATTGACCACGACGAATGCCAGGAACCCGTGGATCGTCCAATTCAGCCACCGCGACCGGGCGAGGTACGAACCCGGCAACGCCCAGACCCAGACCACATCTGCGAGCCACACGAGCGCGAACGCATAGTTCACGAAGATGCCATCGCCGTACCCGCCGACCTGCCGCGTGTGTTCCCACGCGGCTTCGTGCGACCAGCCGTGTCCGAGGTGGAACGCGACCGCGATGTGAAGAAGCAGGAGCAGACAGCCGAGCGTCCAACCGAAGGGTAGGCGGATGGTGTCCCGCCGCCGGGCGAGTACGATCGGCCAACTGAGGCACCACATGAAGACGGGCAACTTCGCAGAGTTCTTAATCGCCTTGTTCGTGACATCGGTGCCGACCGGTTCGAGGAGTGCCTGAACGGGGAGCGCGAACACCGCGGCCAGAAACGCCAGGAACCCGACGCAGATCGCGAACACCACGACCCGCGGCAATTGAACCCGCTGCGCGTCCGCCATACATCACCTCTCCTCCCGTTCCCTCACCACTCTACCTGCTGGGGCCGCGCGCATGACGCGTCGAACCAAGATCGTCGCCACCCTCGGGCCGGCGACCGACGCGTCGGACGTGATGGACGCGATACTCCGCGCCGGCGTCGATGTGGCCCGCGTCAACTTCTCGCACGGGTCTGCGGAGGAACACCTCGCCCGCGTCGCGCGGTTCCGCGACTCGGCGAAACGCGTCGGCAAGTTCGCCGCCGTCATGGCCGACCTGCCCGGCCCGAAGATGCGCGTGCGGATGCCCACCCTCCGGTTCCTCAACTTCGGCGACACGCTGTTCTTCTCGCTGTCCGCCGCGCCCGTCGAACCGGCGGACCTCGTCCTCACCGAACCGGAACTGCTCGCCGACGTGCGGCCCGGTCAGCGGATGCTCCTCGACGACGGCCGGCTTCAACTCGAAGCGGGCGAAACGAAATCGGGGCGGCTCGCGGCGAAGGTGCTGGTCGGCGGCACGCTGCACCCGAACAAGGGGCTGAACCTGCCGGACACGCCGCTCAACATCGCGGCGCTCACCGACCGCGACCGCGAGGCCATCGTCGTCGCCGGCCGGGCGCAGGTCGATTGGGTCGCGGTGTCGTTCGTGCGCGGCCCCGAAGCGGCCGACGAGGTGCGGGCCGCGTGCGCCGCGGTCGGCTTGGACGTGCCGGTGCTGGCGAAGATCGAGCGGCCGGAGGCGGTCGGCCGCGCCGGGGCCATCGTCGCCGCGTTCGACGCCATCATGGTGGCCCGCGGCGACCTCGGCGTCGAGCTTCCGCTGGAGCGCGTGCCGTCCGTTCAGAAGATGCTCATTGCGGAAGCCCGCGCCGCCGGGAAGCCGGTCATCACCGCGACCGACATGCTCGACTCGATGCGGAACAACCCGCGGCCGACGCGGGCCGAGGCGAGCGACGTGGCGAACGCCATCTACGACGGCACCGACGCGGTGATGCTGTCCGGCGAGACGGCGGTCGGCGCGTACCCGGTGGAAGCGGTCGCGTGCATGAGCCGCATCGCGGTGGAAACGGAGTCGCACATCCACCACTCCCGCGCCGCGCACGCGGCCGTGTACGACCCGGTCGGCGACGACATCGACGGCCCGATCACGCTGGCCGCGTGTTCGCTGGCGGACGAAGTGAACGCGAGCGCGATCGTGACGCCCACGCTGTCCGGTCGCACGGCCCGGTTGGCGGCGCGGTACCGGCCGTGGGCGCGGGTCGTGGCGGTCGCGCCGACGGACGCGGTGTTGCAGCGGCTGGCGCTCGTGTGGGGGATCACGCCGGTACGGATGACGCCGGTGGCGGCCGGCGGCGACCGGATGGCGACGGCGATTCAGGACGCGTTCGCGGCCGGTACGGTTCAGGTCGGCGAGCGGGTGGTGGTGCTGGCCGGGCACCCGATCGCGGGCGGCCCGCGGTTCCCGACCGTGCGCGTCGTGCGCGTCGGCGCGGGCGGCACCTCGACCGAGCCGTAGGCGGAGAGCCTACCCCCCAACCCCCTCCCTGAAGGGAGGGGATTTATACGCAAGCGGG
>JAYUBA010000297.1:0-2248 GCA_043741075.1 Frigoriglobus sp. | reverse complement strand
TCACTCGTTCCAGATCGGCCACACTCTTACTCCTTCTTGTCGTCCTTCTTCTCCGCGACCCACGTCTCTTGCGGCGGGCGCTTCAGGTGGTGGCCGGTCGCGTCCTGGTACGCCTTCGCCACCGTCAGCAGCGCGCTTTCGCCGAACAGCCGGCCGGTGAAGGTCAGCGCGGTCGGCGTGCCGGATTTCGTGAAGCCGGCCGGCAGACACACCGTCGGGTGACCGGTCAAGTTGGTGATTTGCAGGTCGTTGCCGCCGACGTACAGATCGACCTTCTCCGTCGCCTTCGCCATCTCGCGCATCAGAAGCGTGCGGGCGCGCTGGGCCTTCAGGTAATCGACCGCCGACACGAACCGGCCGCGGCGGAACGTCGGCCCCCACATGCCGATGCCGTCCTTCACGTCCGCCCGCGTGATGTCGTCGAACGCCGCCGCCGATTCCACGTCCATAATCATGCTCACGATCCGGTTCGCGATCGTCTGCGGGAGCACGATCGGCACCAGTTTCACGCCGATGCCCTCCAGTACCTTGCGATCATCCGCAGAGAGGTTCCCTTCGACGAAGCCGACGTTCAGTTCCTTCAGCTTCGCGTCCGACGGCCAGTTGAACGGGCGCTCCTGAGCGGTCGCGTCCTTGCCGTCGGCGCCGTGGATCGCCCCGAACACCAGCGCGCAGTCCTCGACGCTGCGGCACATCGGGCCGATCTTGTCGAGCGACCAGCACAGCGCCATGCACCCGTTCCGGCTCACGCGGCCGAACGTCGGTCGCAGTCCGGTGACGCCGCACCGCGTTGACGGCGACACGATGCTGCCGAGCGTTTCGCTCCCCAGGCCGAACGCGACCAGCCCCGCGGCGACGCTCGACGCGGTGCCGGCCGACGACCCGCTGCTACCCTGCTTCACGTTCCACGGGTTGCGGGTCGTGCCGCCGAACCACACGTCGCCCCACGCGAGCGAGCCGAGCGTCGTCTTGCACGCCAGCACCGCGCCCGCGTCGTCCAGCCGCGCGGCCACCGTCGCCTTCTCGGCGAACGTCTGCTCTTTAAAGTGCCCCGCGCCCCACGTCGTTTTGTAACCGGGGTACGCGATCAGGTCTTTCGCGGCCCACGGGACGCCGTGCAGCGGCCCGCGGTACTTGCCCGCCGCGATCTCCTTGTCCGCCGCGGCGGCCTGTTTCAGCGCGAGTTCTTCGGTGAGCGACACCACGCACAGGAGCGCCGGGTCGTACTTCTTCAGCCGGGCGAGGTAGACCTTGGTGAGTTCGGTGGACGTGACCTGCTTCTGGCGAATCAACTCGGCGAGCGTCGTGAGCGGTGCGAACGCGAGGTCATCGTCCTTCTCCGGCTTGACCGGTATGCCCGGCTTCGCGTGAAGCTCGACCTTGCCGCGCCCGCCGCTCGGTGCCTCGCCCGGCGTGGGGTTGAAGTGGAGGGCGGGCGGCACCGCGTTCCCGATCTCCAGTTTGTTGAGCGCCGTGACCTGCGTGAGTGTGCGCGTCATCGCGCTCGCGACCGCCTTTCGCTCCGCGTCGGTGAGCGTGACGCCGGCCACCCACTCCGCGCCCTTCACCATCTCGGCCGTGACGCCGCCTTCGGGCTGTGCGGCGGCGCTCGCGGCGAGGGCGCGGTGGAAGGTAATGTTCCCGACACCGACGGCGGCAGCCGCGGCGAGTAGGTCGCGGCGCGAAGGAGACGACATGGGTGTGCCCTTTGTGGTTGACGGTGCGGAATGGGAGAGGTATTCGTCCGGCAATTCTACCAACGCCGGCGGGGCGAAACAGACATGAAGTGGTGCGCGATCGCGGCAGTCCTTCTCGCGCTGACCGGCTGCGGGACGGTAAAGAACCTCCAGCGCGATCTGCCCACGGGCGCGACTGTTTACGGCGGCGTGGACATTGCCACGGCGCGGTTCGCCCCCGGTTCGCAGAACGACGGCTTCGGGCTGGCGCTGCTGTGGCCTGTCTATGCCGCCGATGTGGCAGCCTCCGCGGTCGGCGACACGCTCACGCTACCGCTTACCGTCTGGGCGGAAGTCATTCGCTCGATCAACGCGTTTTACTTCCCACCGGACAAGCCGCCGTCGAACGCGTGGCGGCAGTTTTGGTTCGACGATCAGGAGGCGGTGGCGGGCGAGAAGCCGCCGCCTCCGGCGGTGCTGCGGCGCGAGTGACGGAGCGGCGGTTCCGGAGCAAAGCGGAAACGAGACCGCCGCCCGGAGCGCGCCCGGGCGGCGGGGAGAACGGCCCGCGG
>JAYUBA010000296.1:0-2248 GCA_043741075.1 Frigoriglobus sp. | reverse complement strand
CGGGGTGGTCGGTGCCACACCCACCGGTACCATTCAGCACGACTGCGTCGGACGAACCCGGCTACGGCTTGTTCGGCCGCACCTGCCCGCCGACCGGGGCGACGCCGCCCTTGGGCGGAACCCCGCCGCCCATCGGTGCCGGCGGCGCCTTCGTCACCTCCCACCCCTTCACCGGCACGAACGCGAAGTTGGCCGGGCCGACGCCGGGCAGGTCCACCTGCGGGTTCTTGAACTTCCACAGCTCCGAGTCGCCCGCCGGCTTGAGCATGAACACCTGTGCCGGCAGGTACGCGTACTTGGCCGTGTTCGCCCCCGGACCGTACAGGGCCAGCCGCAGGTGCTGGAACTCGCGCTGGTCGGCCGGGCGCAGCGGCTTGATGTCCAGGTAGATGTAGTTCTCGTCCGTCTTGAACAGGGTGATGTTGAACCGCTCCTTCACGTCCTTCGCCTTCATCCCGGCGAGGAAGTCGAGCATCAGGTTGTCCACGCCCACCTGGTTCTTCGGCAGGTCGATCTGGGTGATCGTCTTCTGGACGCCGTTGTAGGCGTACACCGCCTTGCCGTCGCAGATGTACGCCTCGTAGTCGGTCTTCGTCGGGTCGCCGGTGTTGTCCAGCCGGAGGACCGCGAAGTTCGGCTTCATGCACAGCACCACGCCGGCGAAGTTGGTGTCCTTCTTGAACACCGCGTCGGTCCGCTTCAGGTCGATCTCGGTCCGCAGGTTCACCACGTTCACCATCTTCTTTTCCCACTCGACGAGGTGCCCGTCGAGTTTGGGGTCGGCGGGCGCGGGCGGGGGAACCGGCGGCTGCCCGGCGACCGGGGCGCCGGGCACCGCGGGCGGCTGGGCCAGCCCGACCGTCGCGGCGATCAGCAGGGCGACGAGGGTGAAGCCGACGGGTCGCATGTGGGGAACCTCCTCGAGCGGACGGGGGCGGATCGGACCGCTACCGCCTTATACGCACCCGCCGCGTTTCGGAAAAGGCCGGCTCAGTGGCAAAGTTCCAAACCTCAAAACCCAAATTCCAAACGCAACAACCTATTTTGCGTACCGCCAGTGTCTTCCTGCAATTTGGGATTTGGACTTTGGGATTTGGAAGTTGAAAGGCAGGGTGGACTTGTACCGCGTGTGCCGGGGTCGGATAGTGAACGGAGGGGATTCGGCGAACCAGTCGCCTGCCAACGTGTCAGTGAGCCATGTTCGAAAAAGTTCAGGTCCGGATTGTGGCCGGGTCGCTCCGCGGGCGGAAGCTGACCGTCGTCGTCCACGAGGGGATGCGCCCGACGCCGCAGATGGTGCGGGAGGCGCTCTTCAGCATCCTCGGCAATGCCGTGCCGGACCGCGTGTTCTACGACGTGTTCGCCGGCACCGGCGTCGTCGGGCTGGAGGCGGTGAGCCGCGGCGCGTCGTCGGCGCGGCTGATCGAGAAGGACCCGCGCCAGACGGGCGACATCCAGAAGTACGCGCAGGAGTTCGGCGTGGGCGACAAGGTGCAGGTGCTGAAGGCGGACGCGTACCGGTGGGCCGAGCGGTGGCTCCCGCCGAAGGCCCCGGTGAACGTGTTCCTCAGCCCGCCGTTCCCGGACCTGAGCGAGAAGGCGGAAGAGTTCCTCGCGCTGGTGCGACTCCTGATGGACAAGTGCCCGGACACGTCCGTGCTAACGATCCAGGCGGAAGACGGGTTCCCCGTGGAGCGGTTACCGGACCCCGGCGCGTGGGACGTGCGGAAGTACGGCCGCAACCTGCTCTTCTTCTTCGTGAAGGGCGTGCCCGCGCAACCGACCGAAGGCGCGGACGCACCGGCGACGTGAGCGCGGGCGGGTGGTAACATGTATTTGGTAACACGACTCGTGGGGAGCAGACCAGTGAACGAGCACGTCACCGCGGGCGCGGCCCTTCAGGAGAAGCTCGCCGCCGCGAACGGCCACGCCGTCAAACTGTGCGACGAGGCCGGTAAGGTCGTGGGCTACGCGCTCACACCTGAACAGGTTCGCCGGTTCGAGGTGGAGATGGAAAAGGCTCTCGTGTCGAAAGAAGAGTTGGACCGGCGGACCGCACACCCCGCAGCGTACACGATGGAAGACGTGCTCCGGCTGGTGGAACCGCAGTGACCTTTACTATGGCATTAACATACTTGACACAAACGGGCGGCTAGTCTAGAATGCAGGTATGGAAAACACCACGCCGCCGCCCGTTCTGACGACTCTGGTTGAGGCGATCCGGTACTTCTCCAATCCCGACAACTGC
>JAYUBA010000295.1:0-7518 GCA_043741075.1 Frigoriglobus sp. | reverse complement strand
CGAGTCGGCCTACGCCACGGCGGCCACCGGCCAGAGCCGGACCAGCTCGGCGACGAACTCGAGCAGCGACACGAACCAGTCGCAGTCGAGTAGCAGTTACACGGCGACGGAGTCGGACCCCGGTACGTCGCAGGGGTCGCAGGGGTCCGTCACCGTCGTCGCCCCGGACGGCACGCGGGCGGTGACGGGGAGCGGCTCGGGGACGACCACGGCCCGGGGGGTGACGACTCGTACGCGGCGAGCGCGAGCGGCTCGTCGGACAGTTCGACCACGGCCCAGTTCCTGTCGGTCTTCGGGTACGCGACGACCTCGCACAGCGACTGGTCGAACGCGGCGACCGGGGACGACCACTTCGCGTACGCGGGTGGAGCCAGGCGACGGCGGGCGGCGTCACGACCGCGAGCGCGTGGGGGGGTCGAACCACGCGTGGGGGAGCCGGACGACCGACACGAGCACCAACCTGACATCGAGCGAGACGGGCTCGGCCTCGGGTGTTGGCAGCATCACGGGCAGCAGCAGTTGGGGCAGCGCGGCCCATGTGACGGTGCCGTACGACGTGACCACCACGGCGCCGGGGTTCGTGGGCGGCGGGTGGTTCGGCGGCGGGGTGTCGCTGGGCGCGGGGTTCTTCGGCCCGGCCACCCCACCCCCGCCCCCGCCGAGTCTCCGGGACCGGATCGGCAACGGAATTAACGACATCGTCACCACGATCACGGACGGGGCAAACCTGTTCAGTGACGCCCTTGGGCAGGCGGAACAGTTCGTGTCGGACGTGGGGCAGGAGCTGAACGGCGCCGCCAAGGACGCGAAGGAAGCCGTCACCAGCGCGGCTGACTCGGTGGGAGAGGCGTTCAGCCAAGCAGGGAATTGGGCATTTGACCAACTTCCGAGTGCAGAACCGGTTACGGCCGGTCTGGATCGAGCCGGTGAGGTCGCGAACAAAGCCGGTGAGGTACTGACAAAGATCGTACTTGATTAGCGCGGCACGGAGGTCCGCGGCGGCGGCCTCAATCGCCGGGGTGAGGTACTGACAAAGATCGTACTTGATTAGCGCCCCACTCCGGCCGGGTCGTAACCGGAGCAGGAACTCGACATCCACATCACTACGATGGCGTCATGGACGCGCCCGCGTGTCCTGGGTGCCACGAGGCCCACCTCCCCGATGCCTGCCCGCACTGCCGGGGGCGACTCGTCGAGACCGGCACGGCCGAGCAGTTCCCGACCGAGATCCCCCGCGCCCCGCTGATCCGCAAGTTCCGCGTCCACGTTGGCCGCTGCGGTACGTGCGGCAAGCGGACCCAGGGCCGGCACCCGCTCCCGACGTCCGACGCGCCGGGCGCAGCCGCCACCCGGCTCGAACCGGACTATCACCTGATCCTCGACGAGGTGCGCCGGTCCGAGCAGGTCGCGGCCGACGAGACGGGTTGGCGAGTGGGAGGGCGCTCCGCCCGGCCCACGCCTGGGTCGGTGACCGGGCCACCGCCTACGCCATCGACTCGAAGCACAGCGCCGAAGTCCTGGGGCGGGTGATCGGCGCGGGCGGGTCCGGCGTTCTGAGCCACGACGGGTTCGCCTCGTACGACCGGTTCGAGGGGGCGATCCACCAGCAATGCGTCGCCCGCGCGCGGGAGCTGCTGACCGCGGCCACGCGCGGAGCCGTGCGCTTCCCACGACAGGTGCTCGCGCTGTTCACCGAGGCGATCCACTGGCGGAACGGAACGCTGCGTGGCGTGCGGACCGTGGACCAGTTGGAGGGGCAGCGCGAGGCGTTCGACGATCGGCTGTTGGATCTGGTGAGCCGACCGCGGGCGGTGCCGGAGTACGCGGCGCGGGCGCGGCACCTGTGGAACCACTTCGAGCCGTGGTTCGCGTTCGTGTTCGACCCGCGGATCGAGCCGACGAACGGGAGGGCCGAGCAGGCGATCCGCCCGGCGGTCGTGAACCGCAAGGTGTGGGGCGGGAACCGCACGCCCGCGGGCGCGAAGGCGCAGGGCGTGCCGATGTCCGTGCTGGAGACGTTGCCGCCGCCACGCGCACTCGGCTGTGGATCACGTCAGCCGAACGTTGCGCTGGTTCGGCAACCGAGCACTCCCGCGCCCGGTGCTGCTGAGGCGCGAATCAAGTACCGGATCAGTAGCTTGTACCGCCTTGTGGAGGCCGGGTTGGTTGCACTTCACCGCAGGCAGGTCGTGGCTCCCGTCGTCGCGGCTCACCCGGGCATTCCCGTCTGGCACCCGGACATGTCTATGGTCACGATCGCCCAGGCAGTGTGGTGTTCGGAGGGCGCGCGCTACCCGTTGATCGGACAAGCACTTGGTCTGTGAAGTTGGGCGCCAATTAGAAATGCGGAGCGCGCGAGCTTTTACCAGCGACACCCTCGCCAACATTATTTACTTCTGCTCCCCACACCATGAACTCCAGTTAGCCGCAGGCAATCCTGCGCGACTCGTCTGCCCGAAAAATCGAGCCCGGTTACCGTATCTGCCCCATCCCAACTCGGCCTCCTACCGAGAGCGAGAGAAAAGGCGTCTTCCGCCTCCTCGATCTGGCCGCCTTCTAACGCGAGCAGGCCAGCCACCACGAGCGCGTTCCTCTCGCGCCTCAGGCTACTGACGATTTGCTGCACCTCTTCAAGTAGTCCCTCGCGGACTAGAACAGTGTGGGCGAATGTTCCGGGGGTTGTGTTCGCGAACGGCACCGACAGCATCGCACGGGCGATGTCGTAAGCCGCTTGAGTTTGCGGGGTGGGCAAGCGGGTCGGCACCCGCACGAGCGCGGTAGCGACGCTTCGCATTTCCAGCCCCGCCTCGCGGTAGTTGCCGGTCGCCGCCGCGACACAAGCCAAGATTTCGTGATAGGTCGCCGACCCAATACTCTGCGCCAAATCCGGGTCTAACCAGGCGCGAACGTCCTCGACCCGGCCCGCCCAGAGGAGGAGGTCGAGTTCCAACCGTACCCCTTCCGGGCCGAACTCGGAGGCGTCCGACTTTAAGAGGATGTCCAGCGCCCGGTTGGCAAGCCCCAGCCCCGCCGCGTCGCGGGCGAGGTCCAGAGCCCGGCGGTTCCCCTTCGCGGTCTCGAAGACCTCCTCGCGCCGCCGCACCTCCTCCGCTAGTGCGCCTCGTTCCCGTTCCAGCGCGGCCAGAGATTCGCGGCGGGTGTCGGCATGCTCCCCCGGTTGTGGGTCACGCGCCCGGCTGACTCGGATCGACTGGTCCAGGTGGTGAAGAGCCAGGTCGAAGCTCCCGCGCTCGCGGTAGAGGCGGGCCAGTCGCCCGTGCGCCGCCGGGGAGTCCGGGCGGAGGGTCAGAGCGTGTTGGAAAGCGGTGATCGCCTGAACTTGGCGGATGCGGTCGAACGCGGGGAGCTGGTGCCGCCACGCCCGCTCGCGGGTCGCCTCGGTCAACCGCAGGTAGGCCTCGCCCAGCAGGAAGTAGCTCTTCGCGTCGTCCGGGTTGGCACGTACGGACCGCCGGGCCGAGCGGACGGCGAGCAACAGCGCGCCCAGCGGGCCGTCGTCTTGGCCCGCGGTGAACGCCTCCCAGTCGCCCGGCACCCCGATGGCTCGGACGGCGACGGCCACGGCGCCCGGTCCCACCCCCGGCGCCGGCGCGGCGAGGCTCCCGACCAGGCCCGCCATTTGGCTCCCCAGCCAAACCTTCTCGTTCCGCGCCGTGTAGAGGCGCCGCTGCCCGTCGAAGTAAGCGAGGTAGAGTGCGGCTTCGGCCTGTTCGGGAGGCGGGGCGGGCGGCGGTTCCAAGAAGGCCCGCGACCACCGCCGCCCAGGGCCGCGGCCGGAGTATTCGGGCGGAGCCCGGTCGGCGGGCGCGGGGCGGAACGCCCGACGGTCCACGCGAACCTCCGCGGCACCGAACCGGTCCTCACTCGCCCCGCCGGTGGGGTCGCGCCAGCCGAACACGACCGTCCGCCCTCTCAGGTAGAGTAGCGGCCACTCCTCGGGCGACCCGGCGAGTCGAGCCACGGCCTTCTCGGTCGGGAGTGTCCCGTCGGCGTGGAGGACGAGAAAGGTCACCCGGTGGGCGCGAAGCACGCCCCGCCAGTCGGTCTCCGCCTCTGTGTCGTCTCCCGCTCCTCCAAACAGCCGCTCGCGGACGGCGGCGAGATCGCCGGTGCCACTTCGGTCATCGAGCGGCCCGCGCCCGGCCGGACCGAACCTTGCCCAGTAGTCGGCCGCCTGACGAGAGAACGTTAGCCCCCGACCTTCGGCGTGGAACACACCCTCGATGTGCCACTGCGTGAGATCCGCGACCGCGGCTCGCAAGGGTTCGTCCACATCGACCGACCAGGCTGGTCGCCCGTACGGCGGTCCGGTGAACCAACCCGGCCACGCGGCCGCCAACACCGCGACCGCGGCCAGTGGGGCCAGCAGGTGCCGGCCCCGCTTCACCAGCCGCAACACCCCGCGCCTCGTTCCTCCCGCTTGGGCGAGCGGCCATCGACGCGCCGCTCGCCCGGACAGCCCGAGTGCCGCAGTGGGGCCGGCGACGACCGCGAAAAAGGGCGGGGCGGCGGGGCTCCAGGCGGCGAGGGCGAGCAGGACAACCCAGAGCGGTGCCCAGGCGCGGGCCTGCCCCTGGCGGTCGCGCACCAAGGCCACCAGTCCGAGCAGAGCCAGGACCGCGTAAGACGCGCCGACGGCCGGTGGGGCGGTTCGATACCACGCGGGCCAGAACGGTGACGCGGCCGGGCCTGACCCGCGGCCCGACGCGCCGAAGTTCGACAAACCCCACACGTGAAAGTGGTTCGGACTGAACACCGAAGCCGTGAGCCCCGCCAGGAACATCCAGCCCACGGCCCGCGCCGCCCGGACCCGTCCCCGCCGCCATTCGACGATCGCGTGCAACCCGACGGCCAGAGGTCCCAGCACGACCCAGTGATCGACGTTGGCCCACACGGCGATGAGTGCCGGCACCAGCCATCTGCCCCGCCCAACGACCGGCCCGGCCTCCGCGCCGTCCGCCACACGTCTCATGAGCAGCACGATGAGGGCCAGGAACAAGCACGAGAACAATCGGGGCGTCAGGCCGAGCCAGGGGCCTAGCGCCAGGACAGTCAGGACCGTACAGGCACCGGCAAGCGCCGGCCGGCTCCCCGCCCGCGCGGCGCGGAACACGACGACGGCCAGGAGCGCCGCCAAGGCCGCGTTCGCGGCCACGACGCCCGCACCGCCGAGGAGCAGGTATCCGGCGTGCAACAGGAGGTCATAATAGATCGAATCCGGCCTGTTGTGCGATGTCCGATAAGATGCAGGTATCCGGCGTGCAACAGGAGGTCATAAATAGGGGACTGGTGTTCCCATCGGTCGCCGGGGGGCAAGAGGAACCGGGAGTCCGTCCCGGGCAGGGGCCGTCCTTCGACCAGGGCCCGCCCGCCGGCTAAATGGCACCACACTTCGGGATGGCGGGCCGGGGTCGATGCGAGCAACAGCGCAAGAACCGCGGCCAGCACCGCCAGCGCGCCGCCCCGCCAATCGCCCGCCAACGGTGCCGCCGGATCGGGGGCTACAGCGGTGCGGCCGGGGGTCATGGGGTTCGTCCTTCTGGGCACGATGGGGCGGGGAACGGCCTCAGCGAAGGTTCGCGAGTTGGCGGCGGTGGAAGTCGGCCTTTTCCGCCGCGTCCGGCCCGCCCATCGCGTCGAAATGATCCCGGAGCAGTTCGTGGGCGCGGCGGAAGTTGGGGTCCAGTTTGAGGGCCACGTGCAGCCAGTGCATGCCCCGCTCGTGGAGGCTCATCCGCAGGTAGATTTCGGCCAGCTCACACCGCAGCTCGGCGCTGGCCGGCTGGGCCTGGAACTCCTGGGTCGTCAACTGGATCAACCGCTTCTGGTCCCTCTCCATCTGCTCGAAGCGCGCCCGCATCTGCGCGGCATCGTCGGCGCGGCCGAGGCGGTGGAGGCAGAGCAGTAGGCTGTAACAGGCGTCGAGGTTTCGCGGATCCCGTTCCAGCGCCTGGCGCAGGAGTGGCTCGGCCGCGTCCGCGTGGCCGGAGCGGAGTTCCACCAGCCCGCGGATCCAGAAGTAGTCCCCGGCATCGCGCTTGTCCGCCGGGATCTGCCCGATCTGTTCGCGGGCGTCATCCAGGCGGCCCAACTCGACGTACGCCTGTGCCAGCCCGAGCCGTGCGTCGGCGTTCTGGGGCGACTGTCGCAGCACGATCCGGTACTGCTCCTCGACCTCGGTGAACTTCTTGTCCGATCGAATGATCTCGGCGTAGGCCAGGCGGATGTCGATCCGCTCGGGATCGAGTTCGAGCGCGCGGCCGTAGTCCTCGGCCGCCCCGATCCCGTTCTGCTGCTGGGCGTACCACGTGCCGCGGCGGAACAGAACCTCCACGTTGTCCGGTTCCAGTTGGTTCCACCGGTAGAGGCACCTCCAGGCGAGGTCGGCCTGGTATCGGCCCATGTAGGCCCGCGCCAGCCCCTCCAGGACGAGCGGGGTGAGCGGCCCTTCCTCGACCAGGTAGGGGACGAGCCGGGCGTGAACCTCGTTCAACTCGCCGCTCTGGGCCCGCAACAAGTACCCCTCCAGTTGCTGCTCTTCCGTGACGCCGCCCTGCAATTCCCGGCACCGCCGCAGGTACTCGCGGGCCGCCGGCAGGTCGCCACTCCGCCGCGCCGTCCGCGCCGCCAGTAGGTGCAGGTCGGCACTCCCCGGCTGGTAGCGGAGCGCCTTCTGGTACGCCTCCAGCGCTTGCGGGTACCGTTGCTTTTGCAGCGCTTTCTCCGCCTGCCGGCGGTAGTGGTTGGCCAGAATCGGCCGCGCAGCCGCCCACAGGCCGGTCCCGATCACCCCGAGGAGCAAGCCGGCCAAAAGAACCCGACCCGCCTTGCGGCGGGTCAACCGTAGGAGCATGTCGGTTGATCTCCCGGCGAGAACGTCGGGCGTGGCCACCGGCTTGCGGCCCCGCCCACAATGAAGGGCAATCGGCGGCCGGTCACTTCGTAACTTTGGCGTCGAAGGTGTTGTCCCCGGACGACACCTTCAGAGTCCACCCCGAGGCGTTCGGGTCGGTGTACTTGTCCGGGATCAACTTGAACAGGATGACGGCGTCCTTGGATCGGCGGTTGGCTTCGGCCCCGGCCTGCGCCTGCGCGGCCCAACTGGGCCTTGGCCTCGGGGGGCATCTCCACGCCACCCGGAGGGGCGGTCGGGGCCATGCTCTTCTTTTTGGTAGTGTCCTCTGGGACACCTTTCCCAAACGCGGCACCCACTGCCGCAGCCCCGCCCTTCGGTGCCACCTGATCCGCGAGCATCTTGAGGCTGTTCAGGTCGAGCGACACCTTGACATCGCCGGTCGGAATCCCGATGGCCGAGTACTTGCCGTCGATGATCTCCGCCGCGACGGCGGGCCCCTGGGACGGGGTGAACACGATCGTGCCGATCGGCAGGGGCTTCCCAGCGACGGTCACTTCGCCGGAGACGTTCCCCTTCCCCCCTTTGCCGCAACCGCTGGAGAATGTCAACAAGCAGAGGCTCAGCGCGAGCGCGCCGACGCA
>JAYUBA010000294.1:0-7520 GCA_043741075.1 Frigoriglobus sp. | reverse complement strand
TATCAGTCACTACCCTACGGATGGGGCGGGTGAAGTCAAGTACATTTCCGACCCCCGCTTGGTATTTGGTATTTCTTCCGGTCTTCCGGCTTCCGGCTCCCCGGCAGGGCTGCTCAGAGATTGAAGCCGGGTCGGGGGACGACGGCACCGAGGCGTCCCGGACGCCGACAGCGGAGAGGTGCGCGAAAAGGCGGTCGCGAAGTTGGCCGATGTCGGCCAGCGGATCAAAGACCTGGAGGCAATGCGGACCGAACTGACCCGGCGGGTCGCGGCGTGCGACGGATCCGGGCCGGCGGCCGACTGCCCGGTCTTGACCTCCATTCGCCTCTCGCCCCACATGAAGGGAGCGGTGAGACACAATCGCACAGGGCAAAATGACTTCCACACACCCGCGATCAACGCAATTCCCGGCATAGCTGGTGCGGACTGGTAGCGTTTCGCCCATTCGATCCGCCCCGCTTGCGGGTCCGGCACATCAATTGCCGTGCAGCATCGAGACCATTCGACTGCCCGGCATTTCGCGACCGCCCCTTTTGAGACTTCGCGTTGTCGGCCCTTGAACTCGTACCACGGTACGGGCCGTACACTGCACGCAACGACGCGATCACCCGGAGGAGCGGAACATGAACCACGATCACCATGACCAGCACGACCACAACCAGGGTACACAGACGGCGGTCGACCTTGCTCGCGCCGACGCGGAAACTGACCCGGTGTGCGGCATGACCGTGGACCCCGCCACGGCCGCCGGATCGGTCACCCGCAACGGCACGACGTATTTCTTTTGCAGCCGGCACTGTCTCGCGAAGTTCGCGGCCGAACCCGCGAAGTACAGCACGCCCGCCGCGAAGCCGGAAGGGCACTCGCGTAGCAACGGCGCGAAGGTACCGCGTTCATCTCAAGCGCAGGCGGCCGGTGCGACGAAGTGGTCGTGTCCGATGCACCCGGAGGTCGTGCGGGACGGCCCCGGAGCCTGCCCGAAGTGCGGGATGGCCCTGGAGCCGGTGATCCCGCGGGCCGGCGAGGAAGAAGACTCCGAACTGCGCGACATGCGTCGGCGGTTCGTGGTGGCCGCCGTGCTGACGCTGCCGGTGTTCGCTCTTGCAATGGCCCCGATGATCCCCGGCGTGACGTTACCCCCCTGGCTGAAGAAATCGGCCAACTGGACCGGGCTGGTGCTGGCGACGCCGGTCGTGTTCTGGGCCGGGTGGCCGTTCTTCGTCCGGGCGGCACAGGCACTGCGGCACCGCACCGCCAACATGTTCACACTGATCGCACTCGGCACCGGCGCGGCGTGGGGGACAGCGCCGCCGCGACCCTCGTCCCCGCCGCGTTCCCCGCCGGGTTCGCCGACGCCCACGGGCTGATCCCGACCTACTTCGAGACGGCGGCCGTCATCGTGACTCTGGTCCTGCTCGGTCAGGTTCTCGAACTCCGCGCCCGGCGCAGCACCGGGGCCGCCATCCGCGCCCTGCTCGCGCCCGCCCCGGCCACCGCCCGCCGCGTTCGCGAAGACGGCACCGAAGAAGACATTCCGCTCGGCCACGTCCACACCGGCGACCGGCTCCGGGTTCGGCCCGGCGAAAAGGTGCCCGTGGACGGGACCGTGGCCGCCGGCTCCGGCGTGGTGGACGAGTCGATGCTCACCGGCCAGCCGATCCCCGTGACGAAGGGGGCGGGGGACGCGGTGACCGGCGGCACGGTGAAAACCACCGGGTCGTTCGTGATGACCGCGACGAAGATCGGGAGCGAGACCGTCCTGGCCCGGATCGTCGTACTGGTCGGAGAGGCCCAGCGGAGCCGCGCTGCGATCCAGAAACTCGCCGACCGCGCGGCCGCGTGGTTCGTCCCGGCGGTCGTCGCGGTCGCGATGCTGACGTTCATTTTGTGGGCGATCTTCGGCCCGTCACCGGCCTTCGCTTACGCACTGGTGAACGCGGTCGCCGTCCTCATCATCGCGTGCCCGTGCGCGCTGGGCCTGGCCGCGCCCCTGTCGGTAACCGTCGGCGTCGGGCGCGGGGCGGCGGCCGGCGTCCTCATCCGTTCGGCCGACGTGCTGGAGCGGATGGAAGCGGTGGACACGGTCGTGGTGGGCAAGACCGGCACGCTGACGGAGGGCAAGCCCCGGCTCGCCAGGGTCCAGCCGACCGAGGGGTTCGCCGAAGACGAGGTGTTGCGGCTGGCCGCCGGGGTCGAGCGCGGGAGCGAACACCCGCTCGCAGCCGCGATCGTCGCCGGTGCCGCCGAGCGCGGACTGACGCCCGACGCGGCACGCGACTTCGAGTCGATCACCGGCAAGGGCGTGGTCGGCACGGTCGAGGGGCGGCGGGTCGCGCTGGGAACCCCGCGATTGCTCAAGGAACTCGGCGTGGACGACAGCGACCTTCAGCCTCAGCGTGTGGAGTTGCCGAGCGAGATGCAGACGGTAGTGCTGGTCGCGATCGACGGCCGGTACGCCGGGCTGGTCGCGGTGGCCGACCCGATCCGAGCGACGACCCGCGACGCGGTTCAGCAGTTGCACGCCGCGGGGGTACGGGTGGTGATGGCGACCGGTGACCGGCAGGGTACGGCGGATGCAGTCGCCCGCGAGGTGGGCATCCACGAAGTGTTCGCTGAGGTGCTGCCGGAGGCGAAGGTCGGGGTGGTGCGAAAGCTGCGCGCCGAAGGGCGCGTGGTCGCGATGGCCGGAGACGGCGTGAACGACGCACCCGCGCTGGCTGCCGCCGACGTGGGGATCGCGATGGGCACCGGCACCGACGTGGCGATGGAATCGGCCGGCGTCACGCTCGTGAAGGGCGACCTGCGCGGCGTCGTGAAGGCCCGCACCTTGAGCCGGGCTACGATGCGGAACATCCGCCAGAACCTGTTCTTCGCCTTCGCCTACAACCTGATCGGCATCCCGGTCGCGGCCGGTGTGCTGTACCCGTTCTTCGGGGTTCTGTTGAGTCCGATGATCGCGGTGGCGGCGATGAGCCTCAGTTCGGTGTCCGTAATCGCCAACGCCCTCCGGCTCAAGGCCGTCCGAGTGTAAGCCACGAGGGTGAGCCATTCCCGTTCTCGCCCGATAACGTCCGTCGGGCCAAACCTATAACCGGAGTACACACGATGATGACTCTTCTGGCGCACGGCGAGAGCGGGTCCGGGTGGGGCACCCCGATCGAGCCGTGGGAAGTCCACCCGATGCTCGTCCACTTCCCCATTGCCCTGCTGTTGAGCGGTGTCGCACTCGACCTGTACGCCGGGTGGCGGGAGCGGCCGGGATTACTCCCGACGGTTCGCGGGTTGCTCGTCGCGGGCGTCGTGACAGGCCTCCTCACGGCCCTCGCCGGCCTGCTCGCCATGTATACCGTTCCGGCCCACACCGAGGAGGCGCACGGCCTCATGTACTGGCACCTCGGCGTGCAGGCGGCGGCTCTGGCCCTGTTCGCGTGGCCCGCGCTGGCGAAGCGGTCCGATCCCACCGCCATCAGCGCGGCGCGAATCGCCGGGTGGGTGGCCGCCCTTCTGCTGATTGTGGGGTCGGGGATTGGCGGGTACGTCGTCTACCACGGCGGCGCGGGTGTGGAACCCAAACTGCTCTCCCACGAACTGCGTGAGGGTCACAAGCACTAATTCCGCGCAAGTCGCCGGCGAGCCGGCGTTCTGCTCAAGGCCGAGGTGCAACGGGCCGACAATCGGTCGAAGAATTGTGGTGCTACACACGAAGCTCACCGTTCCGAGTCGCAGTGGAACGGAAGATGCACCCGGTAGTCCACGCTCCCACTGGACGGGATGCTCACGTCAGGTTCGACCGTGTCAGGACGGCACCTCGGATCACATCGCCCGGAGGTTCCTGTTATGAAGCTGAAATTCCTCGCCGTCGCGGTCGCGCTGGGGGTGTCCGCGTTCGTGTTCGCCCCGTCCGCGTCCGCCCAGTACCAGCGATACGCCGGGTACGGCAACGGCAACCACGACCTGCAACCGCACTGGCACACGACTCAGACCCCGTTCGGGGGGTACTCCTACTACGGGAACGGGTTCCACGACCTGCGCCAGCATGGCCACACGGCCGACCCGTTCAACGGGGTCACGAGTTACAGCAACGGCCCCTTCCGCGCCACCCAGAGCTACAACGGGTTCCCCGGCGGCTACGGCGGCTACGGCGGCTACGGCGGCTACGGCGGCTACAACAGCGGCTACGGCTCCCCATTCGGTGGCTACAGCAGCGGCTACGGCGGCTTCCGGCGCTGGTAAGCGACTCGATACGAGATAACGCGCGGGCCGGGCAGTTTCAGGCTGCCCGGCCCGCAGCGCGTTTGAATGAGGGGGAACTGCGAGTGATCGCCCGCAGCCCGAGCTTTGAGAGTTTGTTGACCGAGGCCTTCGACTAGATTCGCCAGAATGCCGAAGGAGCAGAGAGGCACCATCTTCAGACCGGCTTTGACACCGTCGTTTCAACAGTTCCCTGGAGGCAGCAATCCTTGAATTTCTTCCCACTCCCGCACGGGCATGGACCGTTCCATTGCGCGTGGCGGCGGACTCGCGGGAGGTGGCTGGTCAGGATCGCCGGATCCTGGTGGAACAGTTTGCCACGCCACGGGGAACGGACGCCGGGCACCGATGACGGCCTTCCTCGTGACCCTACCGGTCACGGGGCCGGTCGCTATCCGTGCCGCTTCGTCAACTCTCTCCGCACACCGCAGATCGCTCCGGGCACGCGCACGACTGATTCGCCGGCGTTGACGTGCTGTTGTCACTCCCACCTTCTTGATGTCTCTGGGGACGCCGGACAAAAGCCCCCACTCCCGCCGCACGGTCCGACCGACGCGCCGTGCGACCACCACATGCCGATGGACGTGGCATTTGCCGAGCCGTCAGGTGAACGCTCGGGGTCTGAGCGCGGCGTCCCAGACGCCGAGTCGGTGGTGGTAATCGGCGGGATAATCGTTCATGAGGCCGTCATTCGATACCGCGGCGGGGCTTTGCTTTCGGTAACGATTCGTAGCCCGACAGGACATCGAACAACTCCTCATCAATGGAGGACTGGCGCAGCCGGCGGAACGTCTGATTCAGGTTCGCCACCAGTTCGTCGATGTTCTTCTCGGCTCGTTGCATGGCGGCCAGACGGCTCGTATTCTCGCTGGCCAACGATTCGGCGCAGGCCTTGTAGATCGAAACGAAGAGGTACTCCCGCACGAGTGCCCGCAAGGTCTTCTCCCTGTCGCCGATCACCTCGGGCAGGTTTCCGCTCGGCCAGGGGAGATGAGCCAACCTGTGCCCCCATTGGTCGTCCAGGGGTAGCAAGCGTTGACTGACGGGTTCGTAAGCTGCCCCGGACTTGGGGCCGTTGTGGAAGAGGTAGAGGTTTCCGAACTCGCCCCCGCCGTGATGCGATTCACATTCGATGAGTATTTTCCCGACGAGCGGCGTGATGGCGTTGATGGATGTCGGAACGGGGAACAGCCCCACCGATGGGAGGCGGGCATCCGCCAGCCGCGCGTGAACGCGCTCGCCGACAGCCCAGACCTTCTTTTCGCCGGGCAGAGCGTTCAGTGTTTTGCCAACGAAATCCGCCAGCACATCGTTGAACTGACCAACGAGCCCTTGATCCGAGCCGAAGACAATCGCGCACACCGGCTTCGCCACCGCGCGTGCCGGCACCGGTTGCTCGGCGCCCCGGTTCCGCAAACAGACAACCAGGCCCAGTTCCACGGTGCGGTAGTAGTCCGCCAGCGCCACGACCGCCTGCTCGTACTGTCCGATGCTCGCCGCCGCCAGCGCCTTCATCGAGCGGACCACCGATTCCAGATCGCCCGCCCCGCTGATCTGGCGGCGCAAACTCGCCAGTGTATCGCTCATGAGTTCTTCTTGGGTTCGGGATCGGGTTTCGGCTGGAACGGAGCGAGCGCGGTGCTGACGACGTCCAGAATCGCCTTGCGATCCTCGTCGCTCAACTTGTCGTTCGAGGAGAACCGCTGACGAACGGCGGCTGGGATGTCCGCGGCCGCCTTTCGGAGCGCCTGCTCGGCATCCCGCACCTGACCAATCGGCACCGCGTCCAAAAGGCCACCGGTCAGCGCCAGGAGCACGACGATTTGTTCGGAAACGGACGCCGGTTCAAACTCCGGCTGTTTGAGGACGGCCCGGATGCGCTGGCCGTGGTCGATGATCTTGCGGGTGTGGTCGTCGAGCCGGGTGCCGAACTTGGCGAAGGATTCCAACTCCGTGAACTGCGCGTACGCGAGCTTCAGATTGCCCGCGACCCCGCGGTAGGCCGCCCGTTGCGCCTTGCCGCCGACGCGCGACACGGACTTACCGACATCGACGGCGGGAAGGGTGCCCAACTCAAACAGCGTAGGCGAGAGATAGATCTGGCCGTCCGTTATGGAGATGAGATTCGTTGGGATGTATGCGGAGATGTTCTGCGCCTCGGTCTCGATGACCGGCAGAGCGGTGAGTGAGCCGCCGCCGAGGTCATCGCGCAGGTGCGTGGCGCGCTCCAACAATCGCGAGTGGATGTAAAAGATGTCGCCGGGAAACGCTTCGCGTCCCGGAGGCCGGCGTAGCAGCAGAGACAGTTCGCGGTAGGCCCGCGCGTGGTGGGTGAGGTCGTCGTAAACGATGAGAACGTCCCGGCCCGCTTCCATGAAGTGTTCCGCGATGCTGGTCGCGGCGTACGGGGCGATGTACGCGAGTCCGGGCGGGTCGTTGCCCTCGACCACGACGACGACGGTGTATTCCATCGCGCCCTTGTCTCGCAGGTTGGCGACCACTTTGGCCACCGAGGACGCACGCTGGCCGATGGCGCAATAGACACACAGCACGTTCTGGTCGCGCTGGTTCAAAATGGTGTCGATCGCAATCGCGGACTTGCCGGTTTGCCTGTCGCCGAGGATCAGTTCGCGCTGGCCGCGGCCGATCGGAACGAGCGCGTCGATGACGAGAAGACCGGTCTGGAGCGGCACGGTGACGGGCGCGCGGTTCATGATCGGCTGTGCGGGGCGTTCGATCGGCAACCGCTTGCTCGCGGCAACCGGCCCCTTGCCGTCGAGCGGCCCGCCCAGCGGGTCGATGACGCGGCCGATCAGTCCGTCGCCCACCGGCACGTCCATCACGCGGCCGGTGCGCTCGACCTCGTCCCCCGCCCGTAGATTCTGGCATTCGCCGAGCAGCACGACGCCGATTTCGTCCTCATCGACGTTGAACGCGATGCCGTACAGACCGCCGGGAAACTTCACGAGTTCCTCGAAGCCCACGCCCGGAAGGCCGGAGACTTTGGCGATGCCGACGGAGACGCTCGTGATCGTGCCCACCTCGCGCGGCGTCAATTGGGGGGCGAACGTTTCCAACGTCCGACTGATCCCCGCGAACGCGCGGTCGAAAGCGGCATGCAGGCTATCGGGCAAGCGATTCAATGGTCCGCCTTTGGAACCGAGACCCCGGTTAACAGTACAGCGCGGGTTCCTCGCCGTTTCGTAAGCTGTTCATCGGGGAGGACAACCGATGACGGAGCAGGAAATCGTGGCTCTGGGGCCGGCGTT
>JAYUBA010000293.1:0-7528 GCA_043741075.1 Frigoriglobus sp. | reverse complement strand
GTCTGCGTCATCTGCGGCTCCTTTTTTCCTTGGCGCAACTAAATTGGGCGCACCACGCGGCACGGGTTGCCCGCCGCGACCACGCCCGCGGGCACGTCCTTGGTCACCACGCTGCCCGCGCCGATCACGGCGCGGTCGCCGATGGTCACGCCGGGCAGGACGATCGCCCCGCCGCCGACCCACACGTCCGAGCCGATCGTCACCGGCTTGCCGAGTTCGCGCGTCTTGCGAAGCTCCGCGTCCAGCGGGTGCGTCGCGGCGTAGATTTGCACCGCCGGGCCGAACAGCGTGCGGGCACCGATGCGCACCTCGCACACGTCCAGCACCACGCAGTTGAAGTTGAAGAACACCTTCTCGGCGAGGTGGATGTTGGTTCCGTAGTCGCAGTAGAACGGCGGCTGGAGCCACACGGTGTCGCCGCCGGAACCGAAGAGGGCGGTTTGCATCTGGAGGCGCGCGAGGCCGTCGCGCTCGCGGGTCGCGTTCAGCACCGCGAGCAGGTCGCGGGCGCGAAGCCGCGCCTCGACCAACTCCGCGTCCAGCGGGTCGTAGAGTTCGCCCGCCAACATCTTCTCACGCTCGGTGCGCATCGTTCACCTTTGCCACGCCCTTCCTCCCCTTGATCGCGGCGACGAGATCGGCGTTCGTGCGGATGTCCGCGTCGAAGTCCGTGTAGCAGCAGCCGACCGTCTCCGGCTGGTGCGAGTCGCTATTCCCCAGTTGAGCGAACAGCGGGTACTTCGCGAGCAACTCCGCGGCCTTCGCGCGCAGCGGCGGGTCCATGTTGTTGGACATCACCTCGATGCCGTCGAGTTCGGGCTTCTGTTCCTTCAGGAGTTTCTCGAACGGCTGGTTCCACCGGTTCGGGTGCGCCGCGACGCACGCCCCGCCCTGCCTGTGAACTTCGCGGCTCAGTTCCCCCCACGCGATCCCGCGCGGCAGCGCGAACGGGTCGGTGACGCCGTAGCACAGCATGTCGCCCCCGCGCCCGGTCACTTCGACGCCCGCGAGGATCACCAGTTGCGGCGCCGCGGCGCGAAGCTCTTCCAACTCCTCTTCCGGCCAGAGGAAGTCGTGTTCGGTGATGACGATCCCGTCCAGCCCGGCCTTGAGCGCGGCCCGCACCAGCTCGAAGGGGTCGCTGTCGGCGTCGGGCGAGTGGCGGGCGGTGTGCATGTGCAGGTCGAACTTCATCGCGGTTCCTTTCCGTGGTTGCCGCTATTGTACCGGCAGAGGCGGAACGTCAGGAGTCGAGTCATGTCACGCGAACACGCGCTGGCGATCTGGACCGCGGCGGTCGATGCGGCGCGCCCGGAACCGCTCGTCCGCGCCGCCGTACAAGCGGAGCGCGCGATCCTCGACGCGCCGCGGGTACTCGTCGTCGGCGCGGGGAAAGCCGGGCCGGGAATGGCGGCGGGCCTGGAAGCCGCGCTCGCGGACCGCCTCGACCGCGTGGAAGGCTTGGTAAACGTGCCGGCGGGAATGACCGCGCCTCTGAAGCGTATCCGGCTGCACGCGGCCCGACCGCAGGGCGTGAACGAGCCGACCGCCGAAGGCGTCGCGGGCGCGGAGGCGATGCTTCGGCTGCTTCAGAGCGCCGGGCCGGAGGATGTTGCGGTGTGCCTGCTCTCCGGCGGCGGGTCGGCACTTCTGCCCGCGCCGGCCGAAGGCGTGTCGCTCGCGGACAAGCTCGCCGTAACCAAGTTGCTACACCGCTGCGGGGCGACCATCGACGAGATGAACTGCGTGCGCAAGCACCTCTCGCGCGTGAAGGGCGGTAGGCTCGCGGAGGCGTTTCGCGGCTCGCGGCTCGTGTCGCTCATCATCTCCGATGTCGTCGGCGACCCGCTCGACGTGATCGCGTCCGGCCCGACCGCACCCGACCCGACCACGTTCGCCGACGCGCTCGCGGTGCTGGCGCGCTACGGGCTGACCGACACAACACCGGCCGCGGTGCTTCGCCACCTGGAAGCCGGGCGCGACGGGCAGATTCCCGACACGCCGAAAGCGATCCCCGCGAACGTGACGAACCGCGTCATCGGCAGCAACCGCGTGGCACTCGACGCGGCGAAGCGCGTGGCGGAAGGGTTCGGCTACCGCGTCCTCGATCTGGGTTCCTATGTGGAGGGCGAAACGCGACAGGTCGCGGTTGCCAGCGCGGGCATTGCGCGAAGTGTGAAGGACGACCGCGTTCCATTCGCCCCGCCCGCGTGCATTCTGTTCGGTGGCGAGACGACGGTCACGCTCGGCGAAGTGCCGGGGAAGGGCGGGCGCAACCAGGAGTTCGCGCTCGCCGTGCTGGCGAAGCTCGGTGCCGCCGGGATGGCCGGCGTGACCGTACTCAGCGCCGGCACCGACGGCGAGGACGGCCCCACCGACGCGGCCGGCGCGGTCGCGGATGCTACCACCCTGACTCGGATCGCGGAACACCGACTTTCGGCGGAAGACTTTTTACGACGGCACGACGCGTATACTCTGTTCGACCGCGCCGGCGGGCTGATCCGCTGCGGGCTGACCGGCACCAACGTCATGGACGTGCGCATCATTCTGGTGCGCTGAAGTGTGAAGATTTTGCCGGCCGGCGTCGTGCGGGGTGTAATTCCTACACGCGCCGCTGCCGGCGAGCGGCACTTTTTCCCGACACGCCGTGTTGCGGCTTTACGCGACACAGCCGAAACCGACAGCGCGACCGTTTTTCGCGATTGGCACACCGCGTGCTTTACCTCTCACCATTCTCGACCGGAACCGAAGCAGAGATGTCACGGGGCTGGAACAGAAGAGGCAGAGGCACGCGGCCGGAACCGCGTGCTTCAAACTTCCGGTCGGGCGTGGGTCGTGTGAGGCGGTTGCGGAGGATCCGCTCCACTCGCGCGGTCCGTGTCCGACCGGTTGTGTTTTTCACCTCGCGCTCGCGTCCTTCATCAGTTCGCCAATCGTCTTCTCGATCTTCACCGACGCACCGACTTCCAAGAAGCTGGAGCGTGCGCGCCACGTCTCGTAACCGCCGAGCGCGTGCTGCGCCGGCGTGGGCAGATACCCGAAGTAGCCGTTCGCCAGCGACACCACACACGTCGTCTTGAACGGGCCGGCTTTCTTGATGGCTAACCCGATCTCGGTGAACACCTCGCACGGGATCGCGACAACCGCGGTATCGCCCACCACCAGCACCTGAAGTTGCACCTTCACCGCGTCCGGGTACTTCGCCATCAGAACCGTTTCGCGGGCGTACACCTCGTCGGCGCCCTTCAGCTCGCGACCCTTCGCCTTCTCCAGAATCTCCTCCGCCCGCTTCACCTCCGCGGCCGTCGGCTTGCGGACGCCGAGTTCGATCTCCTTCGTAACGGCTCTCAGGGTGATGTTTGCGCGGTACTCGGCCTTCTCCAACGCCTTCACGGCGGCCGTGGCGACCGCGTCCGCCACCAGCCGGCACCGCTCGCCCGGCTTGGTCTTTGTCGCTTCCGCCTTGAAGTTGATGTTGTTCACGTCGCCGCTCGTGCCGTTCGAGAGCATCGCCATGAACCCCGGACCGGCCTTCAGCTTCGCCGCGGCGCTGTCCGCGAACACGCCGAAGTAGTCCGCGGAGAGAGCGGGCAGGTCGCCGACGTAGTGCAGCGAGTAGTTGGCGAACAGCGCGAGCGGCTTGTCGTCGGCGGTGCGGACGGATAGCACCGTGACGCGTGGGTCCGTCGGCCCGGCGGGTTCGAGCAAGTCCGCGCTCATCCGCGGCGGGTTCATCCGCACCTGGTCGGTGTCGCCGCCGAACGGGTCGAGGTTCTTCACGCCCGGCTTCATCTTCCAGCGGCGGTTGAACACCTGGTTCGGCTCCTCCGCGACGCCCCACGCGAGTTTCGCGGGCGCGCGGTTCTTGTGCGCCGTCTCGATGCCGTCCGCGATCTTCTGGGTGAGGAACGCGATGTACTCCTTCTCCGGTTCGCTTTGGAACACGCCGCCGAGGGTCGGGGCGGTGTGCGTGTGCGTCGCGGAGATGAGCATGTTCGCCGCCGGGATGCCGGTCTTCTTCGACGCGAGCGCCTTCGCCGCGTCCATCAGTTCGCGCGGAATCATGCAGCTATCCACGACGACGATCGCGAGCTTTGTGGTGCCGTCGTCGAGTACGAGACACCGCGCGTGAAGCGGGTCGTTGACGGACGACACCTTCTTGTCGCTGAAATTCCCGTTGACCGAGACGGGGAACTGAGTCGGCGTCACGTCCATCGCGAACGCCCCGGCCTTCAGTTCGCCGGCCCGGACTGGTGCCACAGCTACTAGCAGGATCAGCGAAGCGAGGAGCCGCCACATGATAAGCCTCCATTCGGAATCGATGTTTCCGGACCCAAGGCGGCCAAAGGATGCCAGTGTGGCCACCTTGGGAAACCTGCGATTTCCAAGGCGTTTGCGCCCAAGGCGGCCAAGATGGCCAAGGCGGCCAACGCGCCACACACATGTGGCCTTCTTGGATCGGTTAGAGTGTCACGCCCGACCGACACGGGCCGGCTACTTCATCTTCGGGTCGCCGAGAGTCGCGAGGTAGGTCAGTAGGTCGGCGATCTCGACAGCGCTGAGCTTGTCGATTAGTCCGGTCGGCATGAGCGACACCTCCACCGGCTTCTTCGACGCGATGTCCGCGCCCGCGATGCGCACCGTTGTGTCCGCACCGGTTTGCAGAATCACGCTGTCGGTCGCCTCGTACACGATGATGCCGGTGTACGCCTTATCGTCGGTGGTGACGACGCGCGTCGTCCGGTAGCGCGGTGGAACGTCTTTGCTCGGCTGAAGGATCGCGGTGAGCAGGTCGTCGCGGCCGAAGCGTTTGGCGATGCCGAGGAGCGACGGCCCGACCGCGCTGCCGCCGTCGTGGCACGCGGCGCAGGTGGCCTTCGTAAACGCGACCCGGCCGCGCGCGGCGTCGCCCTTCGCCCACTCGACGCCGGCGAGGCGCTTGCCCCACGCGTCGGCGTCGAAGCCGTCGCTCGCGTTGAGCGGCTTCTCGGTCGCCGGGTCGTGTTTCGCCACCCACGCGGACCACGCCTTCGCGTCCGCGCCGATCTTCTCGCCGCTGTACTTCTGAAGCAGCGCGACCAGTTCGGTGCGAACGGCCGCGTTCGGCTTCTCGTCGGGGAAGCGCCGGAGTGCCTTCACCGACTGAACGTAAACCTCACCTTTGGCGTCGGGTGCGAGGAGCGTGAGGGCGCGGGCCGAGATGCGCACCAGGTCCGGGTCGAGTGACTTCAGCCCGACGACGAACTTGACGCGATCGATCGCGTCGGGTTGAACCGCGAGCAGGCGCGTGACTGTGTCTTCGAGTCCGGGGCGGTCCCAGAGTTCGCGCAGAAGCTTCTGCACCTGCGGCTGCGGCTGAGGTAACGCGGTCAGCAGTTCGACCGTCGCGGGTGTCCAGGCGTAGTTCTTGTCCTTCTCGGCTGCGGTGAGGAACTTCCGGGCGACTGCTTTGGGATCGAGCTTCAGCGGTTGCACGAACAGGACGTGTTCCGGTCGGCCGAAATCAGGAGATTCAACGAGAGTCGTGCCGAGTTCCGGTGCAACACGTCCCAAAGCCGATGCGATTTCTGCAACGCGAACCGGCCAGAATCGATCACGGCTGTCACCGTCGCGCTCGCTCTTCGCGTGCAAATTGAGCAACGCCCGTGTGACGAGCCGAAAGTCGGTCAACGCCCACTCCTCCCCCTCGATTCGCGCGAGCGCTGCGAGGTAGTGGATATCGTCCTTCGCGAGTGATTCGGTCGTCAGGTGAGTGGAAAGAGCGGTCACCATCGCCTTCGCACCACCGAGGGCCGCGAGGGTTCGGGCCACTTCGCGGTCCAGGTTCGGGTCGTTCGTTCGCAATGCACTGCGGAGGGCGGTCAGAAGTTCGGGTGTGGGCTTACGGTTCTTCTCATTGTGGAACGTAAATCCCTCCCACACGGTTCCGTTCGCACCTTTCGCCGTCAGATCACCGAAGACGAGTTGTACCACCCGCACCGCACCCACTTGGTGCACCGGCCTTGCAGTCGGCGTGCGGAGAATATCCACCGCGTTCTTGAGGGCTTCGTCCGGGTCAGTCGTCGCCAATTCCATCGCAAGCGACAGCTTCCCTTGGAGGTGAGTGACATCCTTGACATCAACGAACCACAGTTTCCCGACCCGCGCTGCGTTGCGACGGACGTACGCATCGGGGTACGACAGGTTTGGTTTCACGGCGTCGTCTAATTTCTCACCCCAATCCACCTCGTCCCAGTAACGAACGAGCATTTCCAGCGCTCGCCGGCGCTTTGCGGCGTTGTCCGACAAGCTGTCCGCGAGCCACTGCTTCACCTGCTCCTTGTCGAAGTCGAGAGAACGCTTCGCCATCGCGAGCGGCTTCGGGTTCGCGCCGGCCTTGTCGTAACTGATGCGGTACACGCCGCCGCGCGTACCGCGACCGCCGATGCTCACGAAGAGTTCGCCGGTTTTGGGGTGAACCGCGAGCGCCGTCGGCGCGAAGCCGCTCGTCCCGGTCGATTCCGCGAACACGCGGTACTTGCCCTCGTAGCTCGAACCGTCCGGCGTCACCGGGACGTGGTAGATGCGGCCGAACGTCCAGTCCGCGAGGAAGAAGCCGTCGCGATAGCTCTCCGGGAAGGCGGTGTGCCGGTAGCACGCGACGCCCGTTGGCGACCCGCGCCCGGTGTCGCAGATCGGCGGCACCACGTCCGGAAAGTACGGAGGCTTCCTCCACGTCTGCGAGAGTTGCGGCGAGCGCCAGCCGTAGTTACCGCCCGGTACGATGTGATAGAAGCGACAGCCTTCGTACCACGGAAGGCCGACGCACCGCTCGTTGTCCGAGTCGTAGGTGAACGGTTCGCCGGCGAGGTTGAAGTCGAACGAGTACGGGTTGCGGAAGCCGTCCACGACCACTTCGATACCGGGAGGCTTACGCCCCCCGCTCGCCAAGTCGGGAGAGATGCGGAGCAGCGCGCCGGCGATGGGTTCCTTCACCGGCGAGCGGTCCCCGGTGATGGTCTCCTTCCGCACGCCGGCCCCGTTGCCGCACAGCAGGTACAGCCACCCGTCCGGGCCGCGGCGCACCGCGTGTGCGTCGTGTTCGCCGCCCGTCTTCAGCGCGACGAGCGTTTCCGGCGGTCCCTTGAGGTTGTCCTTCCCGTTGTAGCCGCGGTAGCGCTTCAGCCCGCCGTCGGCGACGATGTAGAGCGAATCGCCTTCGGCGAACAGCCCCATCGGCCCGTCCTTTAGCCCGTCGATGAGATCGACGGCACGATCCGCGTAACCGTCGCCGTCGTCATCGACGAGGACGCGAACGTACCCGCGCCCGGCGACGAGCACGCGCCCGGCGTCGTCGATGGTCATTGTGTACACGTCGGGCGCGACCGCGTTGTCCGCGTACAACCGGGCCGTGAAGCCCGGCGGTAGCTTCAAATCCGTCACCGCTGCGGGCGGTGCGGACGGCATTGCGGCCAGCAGGAGAAGGGCAGGGGACATCGCGTTGCTCCGGCCGAAGACCCCCCCCAACCCCCTCCCTGAAGGGAGGGGG
>JAYUBA010000292.1:0-2253 GCA_043741075.1 Frigoriglobus sp. | reverse complement strand
TTCACGTTGCTCCCGCGAACTTATTAGGTGCCGCGTCAATTGTTTTTGGAAGATGTTTATTTTTCCCCGATGTCGGCGCTTCGCCGCGGGTGAGGAGCCGAACCTACGCCGCTCAGGCCGCAACTACCCTGACCCGGTCTTCGATGCGTACGATGTGGTAAGAACTCACAACCACCGAGGTGTGCGATGAACGGCGGGTACGAAGAACCGGGGCCGACGCGAGCCGAAGTGGACGCCTGGACCGGGCCGGCGGTCCTCGAATTCGGCAACGACTGGTGCGGTCACTGTCAGGGCGCGCAACCGATCATCGGTGAGGCACTCGCGGAACTCGCCGGCGTGCGGCACGTCAAGGTCGCCGACGGAAAGGGCAAGCCGCTCGGCCGTTCCTTCGCGGTGAAGTTGTGGCCGACGCTGGTGTTCCTCAAGGACGGCAAAGAGGTGGCGCGAGCCGTCCGCCCGACGGATGCCGACGAGGTACGCCACGGGCTAGCGGCGCTTGTATAGCCGGGCGTTGGGCGTCGGTGCGGATGCTTCCTCCGCTCGCACCGGGCGCCACGCGGGCGAGTTCTGGAACCAGTCGTCGAACGGCGTGCCGGTGCGGGTGAGCGCGAAGTCGAACGGCCCGTACTCCGCTTCCCACTTCGCCAGCGCCGGCGCCGGCGACTCCTGGGCCGCGACGAACTCCTTCAGCCACGGCCCGCCGAACAGCTCGCACCGGTCGTCCACGAACACCTTGTACCCCGGCGCGTGGTAGATCACGAACCCGCCGTCGATGTACCCGGCGTTGAACAGCTTGTTCGGCTCGCCCGGCTTCGGCTCGTGCGCCTTGAGATCGCCGAGCGCGTCCACCGGCCAGTGCCGCGGGTCGTGGGTCGCCCACCCGCTGCCGACGAGCGGCACCGGCACGCGCGCCACCTGAAGCGCGAACGCGAGAAGCACGGCCGCGACCGGCAGCCACACGTTCGCCCACCACGATCGCACTTCGGCGCTGCCCGGCTGGTACAGGTCCGGGCGGTACGCGGCCAGCCATAGCGCCCACCGCGTGTGCCGCCACATGGCGGTGATCGCGACGACCGTCGTCACCGCGAACAGCGACGCGTGCCGGCACCGGCTGAACGAGAGCGCCAGCCACACGAGCGGCAGCAACCACGACACCCGCACCGCGCTGCGCTTCACGCCGTACAGCACGAACAGGTACACGACCGCCAGCGCCAGCACCGGCCACGCGTAGGGCGCGGTCACGTCGAGCGGGCGGTGTTCGGCGATGATTTCGCGCAACTCCGGCGCGGCCATGATGACGTTCCACGTCTTCAGCATGTCGAAGCCGTAGGGGCTGGCGAACGTGCTGAGGACGCAGCCGACGGCGACGAGCGCGAGGGGCCGGGCGTCGCGCCACGTCTTCACCGGCGACGGGCGGCCGAGCTTCCACCACACGAGCCAACCCGCGAACGCGATGCAGACCGTGCCGATGCCGCCCAGCACGCCCCCGTGGACGTTGGTCCAAACCACGCACAGCGGCACGAGCCAGAAGAGTCGGTTCAGTCGCGGGCGGGCGATGTCCGTTTCGACGAGCAGCACCATGACCGCGGTCATGGCGGCGAGCGTGAACAGGTGCGGGCGGACGTGGAAGTGCGAGCCGGCCGCGGCGAGCGACAGCGCAACAACACCGCACGCGAGGATCGGGTGCAGGCCGGTGCGCAGGAGCCGCGCCGCCAAGCCCGCGAACACGGCCGCGATGAGCGTGACCGCGCCGAGCAGTTGTGCGTCGAAGCCGCCGGCGCGGTGCGCGAGCGCCATCCCGACTTCGCCGAGCCACTGGTACGGCACCCACCACTGACCGGCGAAGGTGAACGTGTACGGGTCGGCGCGGAGGAACCCGTCCTTCAGAACGAGTTCGCCCGTCGTGGTGTGCCAGAACGTGCCGGGGTCTTTGAAGAACGCCGACCGGCCGGCGCCGAGCAGGAGCAGCCACACGCCCACGAACGCGACCGCACCGGGGCCGAGCCACCGCGGCAGCGTCATGCCGGCACCGCCGCGGCCGTCTCCGAGCGGGGGGCGTAAGCCCCGTGTGATTTGCACCTGTGCACGTTTCGCATGTGGAGAGCGTACAGAACCAGCACCGCGGGCGACACCCAGAGGAACGGGAACGAGCCGGTCTGGCACAGGTTCATGACGAGGCACCCGACGTTCACCGCGACGAGGCCGAGTGCGGAACCCACCCCCCCGGCCCCCCTCCCTGAAGGGAAGGGGGAG
>JAYUBA010000291.1:0-2255 GCA_043741075.1 Frigoriglobus sp. | reverse complement strand
CGCGGTGTCAGCCCGCCGGTGACCCGCGTCGCACCGGCGGGCGGACGCCCCGCCGCTCACAGGCCATTGAGGCACGCGTCATGGGCATCCGCATCCTGCTGGTCGAGGACGAACGGGCGATCGCGGACTTCGTCGCGCGCGGGCTGCGCGAGGAGGGGTTCGCGGTCGAGTGGGCGGCCGACGGCGACGACGGCTGGCATCACATGAAGACGGGCGCGTGGGACGTGGTACTCCTCGACTGGTGGCTCCCCGGGCGGGACGGGCTGTCCCTGCTGAAGGCGTTCCGCGCCGCCGGGTGCGACACGCCGGTGCTGATGCTCACCGCGCGCGACGCGGTGTCCGATCGCGTCCGCGGGCTGGACGGCGGGGCCGACGACTACCTCTGTAAGCCGTTCGCGTTCGAGGAACTGCTCGCCCGCGTCCGCGCGCTGGCCCGCCGGCCGGCCGCGACCACCGGCACCGTCCTCGCCCACGCCGACGTGACGCTCGACCTCGCCACCCACCGCGCCGAGCGCGCCGGCAAGAAGCTCGACCTGACCGCGAAGGAGGAGGCGCTGCTCGTCTTCTTCCTGCGCCGCCCCGGCGAGGTGCTCAGCCGCACCCGCATCTACGAGGGCGTGTGGGACGAGCGGTACGACGGCCTCTCCAACACGCTCGAAGTTCACGTCATGGAACTGCGCAAGAAGCTCGAAGTCCACGGCCCGCGACTCATTCAGACACTCCGGGGTCGCGGGTACGCGTTCGGCGAGGGCGACGCGTGACGCTCACCACCCGCCTCTCGCTGTTCTTCCTCGGCGCGCTCGCGGCGGTGCTGGTCGCGTTCTCGGCCGCGCTGTACCTGCTCGCCGACCGGCACCTCTCGCGCCAACTCGATGACCAACTGCACGCCGCGACGCGCACGCTGGCGTCGGCGGCCGAAGTGGAACCGGAGGGCGTCGAGTGGGAGCCGCACAGCCGGCCGCTGGCGCTCGCGCCGGGCGCGTTCGGCGACAAACTGCGCTGGACCGTCGCCACCGACGACGGCCGCACCATCGACCGTTCCCCCCAAGCCGGCGCGGACGAACTGCTGGCTGAAGCGGACAAGGGGTTCCGCTCCGGGCACCGGAACCCGCGGCGCATCGACCACGGCGGGCGGGCGTGGCAGGTGACGCGCGTGCGGCTCGCGCCGGAGGTTCCGCCGCCCGACCCGCTGAAGCCGGAGAAGCACGCGGCGCTCGTGCTGACGGTCGCTGTCCCGCTCGACCCGGTTCAGGGCACGCTCCGCACGCTGGCCGCGGCGCTGGCGGGCCTCACGCTCGCGGTTCTGGCGGTCGCGCTCGTCGCCGGCCGCGCCGTCTGCCGGCGGGCGCTCGCCCCGGTCGCGCGCATGGCGGACGCCGCGCGGGCGATGGGCGCGGCCGACCTCACCGACCGCCTCCCGGGCGCGACTTCCGCCGACGAACTGGCCGACCTCGCGCGCGCCTTCAACGGCCTGCTCGACCGGTTGGGCGAAGCGTTCGAGCGCGAGCGGCGGTTCGCGGGGGAGGCGTCGCACCAACTCCGCACGCCGCTCGCGGCGCTCATCGGGCAAGTCGAAGTGGCACTGCGGCGCGACCGCCAGCCGGACGAGTACCGCCGCGCGCTCGGTTCCGTTCTCGATCAGGCCGGGCGGCTGCGGCGCGTGGTCGAAGCGCTCCTCTTCCTCGCGCGCTCGGAAGCCGACGCGCGGCTTCCCGGTCTGGAACGCACCGACCTCGCGGCGTGGGTGCCGGCGCGGCTGGGCGCGTGGGCCGACCACCCGCGGGCCGGCGACCTGACGTTCGAGCCGCTCACGGACGAGGTGCCGGCCGCGATCCACCCCGACCTGTTCGGCGAACTGCTCGGCGCGCTCCTCGACAACGCGCTGAAGTACAGCGCGCCGGGCACACCGGTCGCGGTGCGCGTCGGGCGGGATTCGCAGGGCGTGTGGGTGGAAGTGGACGACCGCGGGTGCGGGATCGCGGCCGACGAGGTGCCGCACCTGTTCCGCCCGTTCTTCCGGTCGGAAGCCGCGCGCCGGCTCGGCGTGCCCGGCGTCGGGCTGGGGCTGGCGGTCGCCGCGCGGGTCGCCGCCGCGCTGGGCGGGTCGATCGCCGTCGAGAGCGAAGTCGGCCGCGGCACCCGCGTGCGGGTCCGGCTCCCGGCCGCGCCCATGCGTGAACCAGTGGCCCAGATTGTGACGTTCTGACGAGCCGGAAGCGTGAGCGACGGACCGTTGCCGATGAAGGTCCGTCGCT
>JAYUBA010000290.1:0-7544 GCA_043741075.1 Frigoriglobus sp. | reverse complement strand
CTAAGAAGGACGGGGGGTTTGTCTGGCTCCCCCTTCCCTTCAGGGAAGGGGGTTGGGGGGTTAGGTCTTCGCCTTTCACTCACTCTTCTTCAGTTCGGGGTGCCGGTGCCGGATGCGCGTGACCGCGACCAGGCACGCGGCCCGCTCGCTCGGTCCGCGCGACAGCATGAACTCGTCCAGAAGCGGGAGAATGCCGCCGCCGAACGCTTTCTCATCGATGCCCATGTCGCGCATCACTTCGACCAAATCGAGCTTCGCGCGGCGGGCCGGGAGCGGCTTCACGCTCACCACCTTGTCCGGCTTCTTTGCGTTCGGGTCGGTGCTCGGCTCGCTGTCTTCCACCGCGTCGCGCGACTTCTCCGGGCGACCGGGCGGGATCTCGAACAGGATGCGGCGCAGGAACTCGCCCAGCGTGGGCTTCTCCGCCGGCCACTTCTCCGGCCGGTGCGGGACGCCGTCGCCGCGGGTGGCCGCGAGCTTCTCCGCGTCCTTCTTCGCCTTCGCGCCGACCGTGGGTTTAGGCGGCAGGGGCGGCTTCCAGTCCGGCGTCAGGCCGCGGTCGCGGTACACGGTCCAGAGCGCGCGAATCACGAACGCGCGCACCTTCCGGTCCGGGCTTTCCGAGAGGCGGAACAGTTCTTCCGGCACGCGGAGCTTCGGCAGCCGCCGGATGAGTTCCATGCCGAGGGCGCGCGTCTCCTCGTCGTTGGATTCGCAGAAGCGGTAAACGGCGCTCGCTTCGAGCTTCGCGGGGTCGAGCCGGAACGGGCGGTTCGGCGGCGTGTCTTCCGCCAACAGCGACTTGGCGACGAACCGGCGCACGTCCATGAACGGGATGTCGGCCATGTTCACGAGGTGATCGACGCCGGGGTTCCAGCGGGCGAACTCCCAGCTCGCGAGTTCCAGCGCGAACTCGCGGAGCGGCTTGCGGCTCTCGCTGAACAAGGGGAAGATGCGCTCCAGCGTGAGGAACGAGGCCGGGATTTCCGCGCCGGGATCGACCGGCTTGTCGGTGACCTTCTGCGCGATGTCCGTGTGGTGCCGGCGGACGTACTCGCGGGCGAACTTGGCGACGGGCGCGTCGGCGGGTCCGGGCGCGATCACGAGTTGCCACAGGCGCTCGCACCCGGCGGTGGTCGCGTCCGCGGTCGCGGTGACGTGCCGGCCGGTCAGCATCCGGAGGAACATCGTCTCCGAGATGATGCTGATGTTCGCGCCCTTTTCGTTCAACTCCTCCGCCTTGAGGTACTTGGCCCCCTTCACGCCCTGCCCCAGGAAGGGGGAGCCGGAGTCGCCCACAACGAGGTAGTGGAGCTTGGGCGACACGTTCGCGGCGACGGTGCCGTTCGCGCCCTTCACACTGGCTTCGGCGTCCTTGGGAGTGATGTTGGCGAGCGTCCCTGTGAAACAGAAGCTCGCCTTTGCCAGATCGACGATGGCACGCCCAGGAACGGCCGTCCCTGGGCTTGATTGTTGTTGAGTCGGCGCGAAGTCCGCAGGGACGAAGGTGCGAATCAGCCGATCACTGGCGAAGTCGTGGTAGAGGGGTTCACTCCGCGCGACGAGGCGCATGAGCCACGAGAAGCCGAGTTCGGTCGCGCTGAACTTGCGCACGTCCTGGAACCACTTCAGCACGTTCGCGGCGCGCGTCTCGTCGAACGCGAGTTCCTTCGCCCACGCCCCGTTCGCGGCCTTGAACGCGACCAGCCACAGCGCGGTGTCCCAGTCGGGCTGGAACGCGACCGTCTTCCAGAAGTCCATGCCCAGCGTTTGCGCCTTCAGCTTGCCGCCGTTCACCCAGGTGATGACGTAGTTCGCCGTCGGCGGGAACAGCGCGAGCCACTTGAGCAGGTCGGGCGCGAGCGCGTTCAGGTCGAACTTCGCGAGTTCGCCCGCCGCGTAGCTCACGACGCGCTCGCTCTTATCCTCGTCTTCTGGGTTCACCTTCTGGAGCAGCGTCGCGAAGAACGCCGGGCCGAGTTCCTTCTGGTTGTGAACCTTCGGCAGCAGATGCGTTGCGAACTTGAACGCCGGCTCGCTGTCCGAGAGCATACGCCCCTGGAACCATTCGGGTGTGAGTTCCTTCGCGCCGAAGTGCTTGGTGATCGCGTCCGCCGCGAACTTGTGCCCGTGTTCGGTTTCGAGCAGTTGGCCCCACGCGTCGAGGCCGACACCGGTGCGCGGGTCTTTCTCGCCGAGCAGGTCGCGGGCGAGCTTGCGCACGTCCTCGTTGTCGTTGTTCGCGAGCCGGACGAGTTCGCTCACGGGCAGGTCGCGTGCGTGCGTGCGTAGTTGGCGGCGTACTTCCGCGCGTCGGCGGAGGGCGAATCGAACAACTTCAGCACCGCGTCGTGCAGGCCGAGCGTGCGGAACGCGCTCTGCTCGAACTTCGGCACGTTCTGGAGCAGCCACACGACGAAGTCGTGAATCGCGCGGCTCGGCACCGCGACCAGGCGCACCACCCACGCGGGTTCGGTGTCGCGGAGCACCTGCCGGAAGTCGGTCTTCAGTGCGGTCGTGGCGTAGTCGCGCACCGCGTCGGACTTCGCGCGTTCGAGGAGCGAGAACAGCGGGCGGTGGCTCCGCTTCCACAGGTCGCCGTAGGCGCGGTTCTTCAGGTTGGTCGGCTCGTTGGTTTTGTCGTTCCACCCGAAGCTGAAGTTGGAGCGGCCGTACTTCTTCGAGTCGTGGAAGAGGATGTGGTTGAACACCCAGGTGCCGCGGAAGGTCGTGTTGTCGGTGTAGTTCACGAGGAACTCGCACGCGACATCGGGGTAGGTGGCGGGGAGGTGCAGTCCGACGCGGCGCAGGTAGCGCCACGCGCGGCGGGCGCAGTACGCGACGGTGGCCCCGCTCACCTGTTTCCCGTGGCTCCCGCCGGCCTGCGCCATGTCCAGCCGCGCGGCGATCGCGCCGAACACCTCGGTGTCGTTCTTCGCCTCGGACTCCTTGAAGATCTTCTTGATGGCCTTCCACGGCCCGTACACGAGCGGCACCCGCGCGATGATGCGCAGCAGGTAGTCGCGGGCGAGCGGGTCGTTCGATTCCCACAGCGCGAAGATGACTTCGTGAACCTTCAACTTGTCCGCGAGCGGCACCTCCGCGTTCGGCGCTTCCAGCGCCTTCAGCGTCTCGATGCGGTAATGCGCCTGCTCTTCACGGGTCTTCTTCCGGTAGCGCGGGTCGCGCAGTTGTGAGAGGAACTTGTCGAACGTGATCGCGCCGTCGCGGACGGGTGTCTCCGGCGCGGGCACCGGCTGGTTGCAGAGTTGTTCGATGAGGATAATGAGTCGCGGGTCGCGTGCGTCCCAAGACTTGCGCACGTCGTCGAGCGTCAGAACGGCCGCCATCGGAGAGGCTCCTGTGCGTTACTTCCGAGGGCAGACGGGGGAGCGTTTACTACCCGACCTGGGGCGCGGAAGGCTCACGGCACCGCCGGTACTCAATTGAATTCAGTACCGGCGGAACTACGAAACGCGGAGTTGATCCAGACCGCCGGTACTGAATTCAATTGAGTACCGATAGCGGTGCTGGAACAGCCTTCCCCGCGACGCATGACAAGCCATTCGCTCGGACGACGCAACATCGTCCTGCTGCAAAACAGCGAGCTAAACAACTCCCCCGTCTGCGTCTCGGAAGTGAGAATGGTTGTAAACGACGGACGACGGAACCGCAAGCGCCGTAGCTCACATTTTCGCGCCGATCACGGTCAGCGCCCATTGACGATTACTGTCGCTCCGTATACTATTGCAGCGTGGAGATGTGAGTCGAGTCCAACCGGGCCAAAAGCGTGTGTGAGTGGCCGCCTTGGCCGCCTTGGCCGCCTTGGGTGAAAACGCCTTGGAAATCGCTGCTTTTCCAAGGCGGCCACCTGGCCATCTTGGGCGACCTTGGGTCGGGCGGGGTGCCACCGGGGACGCTACCGCGTGCCGAGGCGGCAGCCGACCAGCGCCAGCAGCGCGCCGAGCATGAGCGAGACGTGGTAGTCGCGGAACGGCTCGACGGTGCGGATGCCGAACTGGTGGCCCGCCACCGCGACCGCGGCCCCGATGAGCACCAGCACGCTCATCAGGTTGCCGCGGAAGAACAGCGAGCCGAGGAGCATAATCCCGGCCAGCCCGACGTTGAAGCTGTCCAGCCACGCGGTCATCGGGGCCGGCACGCCGCCGACCGCGAGCGGCCGGGTCGCGCGGGCGGCGTCCAGCGCGGCCTGTGCCGGGATCGCGGTGAGGTCGCTCGTTTCTACCGCTTGTGTGGCCTGCGCCTGAATCTCGGCGCCCGGCACGAGCGCGTTCTGGTGCGCCCACAGCGCGCAACCGGCGATGAGCAGCGCCGCCGCGAGCGCCCGGACGTGCGGGCCGACGAACAGCGCGATGAACGGGCCGAGCGGGTCGTCCTTCTTCGACGGGACGAAGGCGAACGCGCCCGGCTGTTCCGCGGCCCGCACCAGGGTCCGCACGTTCGCGGGCGCGTGACCGGTCGCGTGCCCCGGTCGCGAGCAGCCCGTCTTCTCGGACTGCCGAATCTCATCGGCCGCGCGGACCATCGCGTCCGCGGCGGCGATCGCCTGGTCCTCGGCCGCTTCCGCGGTGGCCCCGGTGGCGAGCAGGTTCGCCCGTTCAACCGTCAGGAGCAGCGCGCGCTGGCGGGCCTCGGTGCGGAACCTCTCGACGCGCTCCATCCACGCGATCAGCGGCTCGCGCCACGCCGCGTGCTTGTCCCGCGCGCCGGCCGCGCCGCCGCGGAGCAGCACCGCCCGCGCCGACAGCTTCGCCTCGTACCCGAACAGCGCCTCGAAGAACTCCTCCCACTGTCGGCCGGCGAACTTCGCCACGAACTGCCGCAGTTCTTCTTCGTCCAGCCCGTGCATGCGCATCCGCCGGAGTTGCCGCTCGCACCCGTCGAGAATGCCGCGGCGCTCCTCCTGAACCGCGCGGTCCAGGGCGTAGCGGAGGGCGAACGCGAGGCCGACGCCGATCAGCCCGAAGCCGACCCAGATCCAGAACACCTTCAGCACCGCGAGCAGGATGCAGAACATCGCGAACCCGGCGACGCCCACCGCGAGGTCGCTCCACCCCGTGCCGCCGCCGAACCGGCGGGCGCACCCGAACAGGTGGCCCCGGCGCGTGGCACCGTCGAGCACGAAGTACGCGAGCGACGCCTGCGCCGCGAGGCCGAACGTGCCGAACGCCCAGCCGAGTTGGCCGAAGAACGCGAGCAGCACCGCGGACAGCGCGACCGTCCCGAAGAACCCGGAGATCAGTCGGCCGCGCAGCACGACGGAACCGCACGTATTGAACTGGAACACGGACCCTTCGAGCCGGGAGATCTGTTCTTCCTGCGGCGAAAACGTGCCGGTGTGGTGGACGCCGAGCCACGCTTCGAGCGTGCGGACCACTTCGCCCATGTCCTGATAGCGGTCGGCCGGGTCTTTCGCCATCATCCGTTGGATGACCGCCGACACTTCCTTCGGCACGCGGCTGACGATCTGTTCCGGCGGAACGATCGGCTCGTAGGCGTGCTTCGACATCAGCTCGACGGCGGTGGTGCCGTCGAACGGCGGGCGACCGGTCACGAGAACGTAGAGGGTGCAGCCGAGCGAGTAGATGTCCGCCCGGTGATCGACGGTGGCGGCGTCGCGGCACTGCTCCGGCGACATGTAGGCGGGCGTGCCGAGCGCGACCCGCGCGCCGGTCATCTCCGGCGGCAGCGAGAGCAGCCCGCTCCGGGACGACATCGACACGTCCGTGAGCTGGTCGTCGTCCCGCGTCACGGTCGGGGTCTTCACCAGGCCCAGGTCGGCGACCTTCACCAATCCTTGTTCGTCGATGAGCAGGTTGTCCGGCTTCACGTCGCGGTGGATCATGCCGCGGTCGTGGGCGTGCTTCAGCCCGCGGGCGGCTTGCAGCACGTAGCCCACCGCCGTTTCCGGGTCGAGCTTACCGTGCGCCTTCACCACGCCCGCGAGCGACTTCCCGCGGACGTACTCCATGCTGAAGAAGCGCGCGCCGTTGGTCTCGCCGATGTCGTGAATCTGGACGATGTTCGGGTGCGAGAGTTGCGCGGCGGCGAACGCTTCGCGGGTGAACCGGGCGACGAACACCGGGTCGCTCGCCCACCGCTTGCTCATCACCTTCAGCGCGACGGGCCGGTCGAGCGAGAGCTGGCGCGCGAGGTACACGGTGCCCATGCCACCGCGGCCGAGTTCGTGCTCGATGGCGTACCCGCGGACCTCCGTTCGCGGGCCGATCACGACACCGGCGTCGTCCTCGTCCGAATCGCAGTCCGGGCCGGGCGAGCGGTGCGAGTCGCTGTCTTTGTCTGGGTCGGGGTTGGTGCAGGCGAAGCCGAAGACGTGCGACGCGCCCGCGGCCGGAGCCTCGGCCCCGTCGGTGGCACCCGACCGCACCGCGGGTGGCCCTTCCGCCAAGACGAACTCGGGCGCGGAGGGGTGCGGATTGCGCCGCGGGTCGCTGGCCCGCGTGTCGTTGGGCAGCACCTGAACGCGGCACGCGGCCCCGGCCGCGTCCGGCACCCACAGCAGGAACGGCTGCGCGCAGTTCGGGCATTTGGGCCGGTAACGGCCGGGCTTGGCGGGCTTCAGGTTGAGCCGGTGCGTGCAGTACGGGCAGGCGATGGCCACGGCGGGCACCCTCGCGGCGAGTCGGGCGGTGTGCGAAGGCCGAAGCGTGCGGTGCGGTCGAAGGTCCGAGCGCCCGGCCACACCGAAGGGTAGGTCACGATCAGAACGGGCGACGGGCCGAATCGGCGCACCGTCGCGCCGCGAACGACGATTTCCGCGCCGGGCTGAAATGTGCGCGAATGTAGCAGGAGAAAGGGGCGAGCGGTTCAGGCGTGGGCGAAACCGCTCGCGCTCACACCGGGCGCGGGTGGATGCCGACCGCTTGCCGGACGAGTTGCAGCGTGACCTGGGCCACTGCCCGCGCCCGCTTCGCGCCGGCAGACAGCACCTCTTCCACCAAGCCGGGATCGCGGGCGAGCTTCTTCCGCCGCTCGCGGGCCGCGGCGAACTGTGCGTCGATCTTCGCCAGCAGGAGTGTCTTCGCGTCGCCGTAGCCGAAGGCTCGGCCAGCTCGCGTATCCGCGCCCTTCAACGGGTTGCGGTACAGGTCGGCCATTTCGGCTTGTTCGGCCGCCGTGGCGAACAGCTTATACAGCGCGAACGCGTTGCACGTGTCAGGGTTCTTCGGCGCGTCCACCGGCGTCGAATCGGTCACGACGCCCATCACCGTTTTCTCAAGCGCCCTCCTCTCCGCGAAGATTTCGATGGTGTTGCCGTAGCTCTTGCTCATCTTCTGGCCGTCGGTGCCGGGCACGACCGCCGCTTCGTTGAACACCGCGTCCGGCACCGGGAACACCTCGCCGTACTGGTGGTTGAACGACCCCGCGATGTCGCGCGTCATCTCAAGGTGCTGCTCCTGATCCTTGCCGACCGGCACGAGGTGCGAGCGGTAGATGAGGATGTCCGCGGCCATAAGAATCGGGTACGTGAAGAGGCCGACGTTCGGGGTGAGGCCGCGGGC